>NZ_CP045871.1:2175000-2342500 GCF_009650135.1 Litorivicinus lipolyticus | reverse complement strand
ATTACTGCGATGGAGGGACGGAGAAGGCTAGGCGATCAGGGCGACGGTTGTCCCTGTTTAAGCTTGTAGGCAGAGATCTTAGGTAAATCCGGGATCTTGTTAATGCCGAGAAGCGATGACGAGTCTCTACGGAGATGAAGTCGTTGATGCCATGCTTCCAGGAAAAGCTTCTAAGCTTCAGGTAATTAGAAATCGTACCCGAAACCGACACAGGTGGTCAGGTAGAGAATACCAAGGCGCTTGAGAGAACTTGGGTGAAGGAACTAGGCAAAATGGTACCGTAACTTCGGGAGAAGGTACGCCGGCTTTGGTGATGGGACTTGCTCCCTAAGCTGAGGCCGGTCGAAGTGACCAGGTGGCTGCGACTGTTTATTAAAAACACAGCACTCTGCAAACACGAAAGTGGACGTATAGGGTGTGACACCTGCCCGGTGCCGGAAGGTTAATTGATGGGGTTAGCGTAAGCGAAGCTCTTGATCGAAGCCCCGGTAAACGGCGGCCGTAACTATAACGGTCCTAAGGTAGCGAAATTCCTTGTCGGGTAAGTTCCGACCTGCACGAATGGTGTAACGATGGCCACGCTGTCTCCACCCAAGACTCAGTGAAATTGAAATCGCAGTTAAGATGCTGTGTATCCGCGGCTAGACGGAAAGACCCCGTGAACCTTTACTACAGCTTCGCGCTGGACTCTGAATTTGTTTGTGTAGGATAGCTGGGAGGCTATGAAACCGGGACGCTAGTTTCGGTGGAGCCAACCTTGAAATACCAGCCTGGCAAATTTGGGGTTCTAACCTCGTACCGTTATCCGGTACAGGGACAGCGCGTGGTGGGTAGTTTGACTGGGGCGGTCTCCTCCCAAAGAGTAACGGAGGAGCGCGAAGGTACCCTCGGAACGGTCGGAAATCGTTCCATGAGCGCAAGGGTAGAAGGGTGCTTGACTGTGAGACTGACAAGTCGAACAGGTACGAAAGTAGGTCCTAGTGATCCGGTGGTTCTGTATGGAAGGGCCATCGCTCAACGGATAAAAGGTACTCCGGGGATAACAGGCTGATACCGCCCAAGAGTTCACATCGACGGCGGTGTTTGGCACCTCGATGTCGGCTCATCACATCCTGGGGCTGAAGCCGGTCCCAAGGGTATGGCTGTTCGCCATTTAAAGTGGTACGCGAGCTGGGTTTAGAACGTCGTGAGACAGTTCGGTCCCTATCTGCCGTGGACGTTTTGAGAATTGAGAAGAGCTGCTCCTAGTACGAGAGGACCGGAGTGGACGAACCTCTGGTGTTCCGGTTGTCACGCCAGTGGCATTGCCGGGTAGCTAAGTTCGGACGGGATAACCGCTGAAAGCATCTAAGCGGGAAGCCTCCTTCAAGATGAGTTCTCACACCCCTTAGGGGGTCTAAAGGGCCGTCGTAGACTACGACGTTGATAGGCTGGGTGTGTAAGCGTTGTGAGGCGTTGAGCTAACCAGTACTAATTGCCCGTGTGGCTTGACCATACAACACCGAAGCAGACCGTTGAATGCCAATTGGCTTGGACTGTTCTTGAGTTAACTCTAGATGACGCGTATTTCGGGGATGAGTGAAAGCTCATTGCCCAAAGTTTGCTTGGCGACCATAGCGGTCTGGACCCACCCGATCCCATCCCGAACTCGGAAGTGAAACAGATTAGCGCCGATGGTAGTGTGGGGTCTCCCCATGTGAGAGTAGGTCATCGCCAGGCTTTTAATGCAAAGGTCCGATCCCCACGTCGTGGGGGTCGGGCCTTTTTTTATGCCTGCTCGATGGGCTACTCGAACGTGAGAGTAGGGTGGGCCGGGCCGCTCTCGGCCATCCATGGCCTCCGCGGCATTTCCCACATCCTGTGGGTCAGCCGCTCCGCGGGCGCCAGGCTTTTAATGCCACCCACGTTGCGGCGGCTTGCGCGAACTTCGCGCAGGTTCGCACCGCGATCCTATTCGGTTCTCGTGCTAAGGGTAATTACCGCAATGGCTCGGACGTCGACATTGCCCTGGAGATTGACGGCGATGGGTACGATATGTGTTTGGCCCTCGCCGATTACTTGAATGAAGAAACCCTGATGCCCTACCACTTTGACATGATCGATTTGGCGGCGGTCGACAATGCCGAGCTGCTTGACCAGGTTAGTCGTCAGGGCCGCGAGCTTTATAGACGTCCGGCCTAAACGTTCAGCTCATCTCCGTCTTTGACTGTTTCCATTACCACGTAGGTGTGGGTCGACTGAACATCGGGTAACTGAGTCAATACTTCGCCTAAAAACTGCCGATATTCTTGGATATCGCGACCGCGAACTTTCAACAGGTAGTCAAAGCCGCCAGCGACCATATGACAGGCTTGGATCTGCGGTATGGCACGTACTGCACGTGCGAAATGGACAAAGGCGTCTTGGGTCGATCGCGTCAAGGTCACTTCGACAAACACCACATGGTCCATGCCCAGGTTGCGCGCGTTGAGGAGTGCGCGGTAGCCCTGGATCAGTCCACGCTTTTCTAACTTGCGTACCCGCTCCAAACACGCGGACGGAGATAGTGCGATGTTGTTGGCCAACTGCTGGTTGGTTTGACGTGCATCGGCTTGTAACGCACGTAGAATGTTGCGGTCATAACTGTCTAATTCCATCCGCTGATCATGTTCCAGTTTGCCGCGGGCGTCTAGTGAGCCTTCGTCAAATTCGGTGTAATCGCCGCTGTCTCGAATATACTTTGGCATTCGATTTAAAAAAAGCCTGTGTGAGCGCTAAGCAGTATGTAACGCCGAATAATTGTGGCCGGTGAAATCCTAGAATGTGTGACGACTAGGAGATTGCCAGATGCACACAGATACCCACTTGTTTACCCCTGATTACGACGTTGCGGACCTGGACTACGCGGCTGCACTGCGAGCCGATAGTCAGCCCTTGGATCAGTCGGTTCGGGACCAGGCGGCACATTGGGTTCAGCGCGTGCGTGATAACGCCAGTGACGAGGGCCCGGTGGCCTCGTTACTACAGGAGTACAACCTGTCTAGCGAAGAAGGCGTGGCTCTGCTGTGTATTGCTGAGTGCATTTTGCGCATTCCGGACTCGGCCACGGTCGACAGCTTGTTGCAGTCAAAATTGTCGGGCCTGGATTGGCGCGCCCACAGTGGCCGTGCTGAAAGTTGGTTCGTCAACGCCTCAACGGCGGCGTTGCTGGTGACCGGCAAGATCGTCACCCCTAACCCGAAAGGTGCGTGGAATAGTCTGGTCCAGCGTGTCGGCGAACCCGTGGTACGTGTGATGGTCCGCAAGGCCGTCGCCGTATTGGGGGGCCAGTTTGTGTACGGGCGTGACATTAAGGCCGCTTTAAAAAGCGCAAAAAAAGAAATCTGTAGTTTTGACATGTTGGGCGAAGCGGCCATGACTGACGCCGATGCGCAGCGCTACCTGCGCAGTTATCACGATGCATTGGATGCGTTATGCACCCAGCCCGATCAGCCGCTGCATCAGAAGCAGGGCTTGTCGATTAAATTATCGGCCCTGCATCCGCGCTTTAACCCGCATCAGAAGGATCGGTTGGACGTAGAGCTGTATCCGCGGGTCCAGGGTCTGGTTATAAAAGCGGCCCAGCACAACGTCCCGCTTTGTATCGATGCCGAGGAAACGGAACGCTTGCTGCTGCAATTGGATGTGCTGGCGAAGCTGGCCCATGACCCGGCGATCACACCATCTTGGGAAGGCTTGGGGCTGGCGATTCAGGCTTATCACAAAGGCGCCCAGCAAACCGTTGATTTCGTGGCTGACTTGGCGCGTGACTCGGGGCGGCGGCTGTTGCCACGATTGGTCAAGGGCGCATACTGGGATGCCGAAGTTAAACGCGCCCAGACCCTCGGTTTGGACAGTTACCCGGTGTTTACGCGCAAAGCAGACACGGACCTCAACTACCTGATTTGTGCGCGTAAAATGATGGAGGCCCGAGCGGTCATGCACCCCTGTTTTGCGACACACAACGCGCTGACCGTGGCGGCGATCGCAGCCTTGGGCAGCGATGGCTATGAATTCCAGCGCCTGCATGGAATGGGCGAGTCGCTATACGCCATTGCCAAGCCCAAAGTAGGGGTTCGTGTGTACGCGCCGGTCGGCCCGCATCGTGATCTGCTCGCCTATTTGGTCCGCCGTCTGCTTGAAAATGGCGCCAACAGCAGCTTCGTTCACCAGATCGCGGATGACGATATTCCCGTCGGCGCTATTTGTCAGGACCCGCTGAATGATACGTCGCGGGCAATGCATGCACCGCACGATTTGTTTGGCGCACGCACCAATTCACTCGGTTTCGATTTGGATAGGGCGCCGCATTTGGCGCGTGTTCAGGCAGCCAAGGTGCCGGCGGTGACAACGGTGGACACGTCCGCCAGCGAGGCACGAGCGGCTTTGGATCGGGCGCATGGGGCGTTTGGATCATGGAATGAAGCAGGTTTCGAGACGCGTTCGCAGATTTTGTTGGCGGCGGCGGACTTGCTCGAGTCCCATACCGCCGAGGCTATGCAGCTGCTAGCGGATGAAGGTGGGCGTGTGCTCGCCGATGGATTGTCTGAGGTGCGTGAGGCGGTCGACTTTTTGCGTTACTACGCGATGCAGGCGGCGACGATGGGCGCGGTCAAGGTGCTGCCGGGACCGACGGGCGAGGACAACCACTACTGGGTTGAGGGCAAGGGTGTGTTTTTGGCGATTGCGCCGTGGAATTTCCCGCTGGCCATTTTCCTGGGCCAGGTATCAGCTGCACTGGTTTCGGGTAACACGGTGTTGGCCAAGCCTGCGGAAGCGACCCCGCGCACGGGGCTGTGGGCGGTTGGGCTACTGCACCAAGCCGGCGTCCCGCACGACGTGCTTCAATGCCTGCCCGGCGAGGGGCCGGTGATTGGCGATGCCTTGTTAGGGGATTCGCGTATTGCCGGTGTTGCCTTTACCGGCTCGACCGCGACCGCCAAGCGCATCAATATTCAGCTGGCTCAGCGCGACGGACCCATCGCGACACTGATTGCCGAGACCGGTGGCATCAACGCCATGGTCGTCGACAGCAGTGCCTTGCCTGAACAGGTGACCCGTGATGTCATCGCCGGCGCTTTTCAAAGTGCCGGTCAGCGCTGCAGTGCGCTGCGCGTGCTGTGCTTGCAAGAAGACATTGCCGACGCCCAGATAGAGATGCTGACGGGTGCCATGCAGGAATTGCGTATTGGTCAGGCCAGTGACCCGGCGACGGATGTCGGCCCAATGATCGATGCCAAGGCCGCCGGCGGCATTCGTCAGTACCTGTCGGCGATTGATGCGAACGGCGCGCAGCGATTGGCCGAGACCCCATTGGGGGTGTTTGGGGACGATCCGCGTTACGTCGCCCCTCAGATGTGGCGATTGGCGGACAACGCTATGCCGGATCGCGAAGTGTTTGGGCCGGTTCTGCACATCGTGACCTATCAATCCAACCAGTTGCAGGCAACGATCGAGCGAATCAATGACTTGGGCTTCGCGTTGACCGCCGGCATTCATACCCGCAGTGACTTGCGCCAGGCCCAGTTTGCGCGTTCGATTCATGCCGGTAACGTCTATGTGAACCGCAACCAGATCGGCGCTGTGGTCGGCAGCCAGCCCTTCGGTGGTCACGGTTTATCCGGCACCGGGCCCAAGGCGGGTGGGCCGCTTTATTTAACGCGATTTATACAAGAGCGCACGCAAAGTACCGACACCACGGCTGCGGGGGGTAATGCGGCGTTGATGGCGGGCGGCTAATCGTCGTGTATCTTATTGAAACCTAAGGGGGGATCCGCGACACTTCCACCTTTGCGCGCTGTGCGTTAAAGATAGTGGGAGTTAGACCGTGGAAAACCCTGTGCCGAGCAATGGCTACGACGACGAGATCGACTTGTTTCAACTGGTAGAGACCGTTTGGGACGGGAAGTGGCTAATCGCTCTATTCACAGCAGGTGCCATGGCGCTCGGTGGTGGGTTTTTGGCACTTGCGCCGACGACGTACACGGGTGATGTTCAGTTACAGCCGCAATCTCAAGCCTATATGAGCCAGTTTTCGTCGCTCTATAACATTAGCTCGATCGGCGACGTGACCGCGGGCCGATCTAACGCGGATTCGCAAGACTTGGTTCAGCAGCGTGGAGTGGCATTGCAGCTGACGGCGGAGGATCTGCGGACCACGTTCATTCGAGAGTTCGAGGACTACGCGGAGGTTCGTGCCCAAACGTCATCTGTGTTTGCAGACGAGTTAAGCGGGGTCGAGCCGAGCAAAAGAGCACTGGCGGCCTTGGCAATGGCCAAAGACTTCAAAATTGCCCGCCCCGGGAAGAATCAAGAAAACTATCGACTGACCTTCGAGGCCCCGAGCGAAGCCGGTGGCCTAGAGGTGCTGGCGCGAGCGTTGCCCGAGGTTTATGCCGGGGCGGCGTCTCAAATTCGGCAAAATATCGAAAATTTTAAAGTTGCCACTCTGGCTGGTGCGGTAAATGAGCTGGCTGCCGTTGAGGCGGCGTTGCAGGCCAAAGTTCGCGCCTACGAATACGAAACGACCAGTCGCGTCGCGTTTTTGCGTGAGCAAGCCGAGATTGCCCGCGAGTTGGGGATTGCACAGGGCACGTCGGTTCGCGTTTTGACGCCGGACAGCAGTGATTCATCGGTAGCCGTCAGGGCCGAGGAGCCCCTATACGAGCGCGGTTACCGCGCCCTAGAAAAAGAAATTTCGTTGATCCAAAACCGCTCACCCGAGGCATTTGGCCATTACATCGCCGGTTACCGTGAATTGGTTGAACAGCGCGAACTGCTCTTGAGCGATACCCGCGTCGCCCAGATCGAACGCGCCCTGGGCCAGCTCCCGCTGGGTGAGGGCTTTACCCCGGTGGTGATTGACCTTGAGCTCATGGACGTCAAGAGCAACCGCAAAACCAGCCTGGTGCTGGCGTTGTCGTTGGTGCTGGGCGGCATGGTTGGCGTGTTGTTCGTGCTGATTCGCTCGGGCTATCGCGGTTACAAAGCGCGTCAGGCCTAAATCTCGAGGCGAAAAAAAGCCCCGCAATTGCGAGGCTTTTTAAATATGGTGGCCCGAGGCAGATTCGAACTGCCGACACACGGATTTTCAATCCGTTGCTCTACCAACTGAGCTATCAGGCCAGAGGGTGCGCATTATGCCACGCAAACCGTGGCTGTCAACGCTCCGGCGCGGCTAATTGTTCAGCAATCCACTCGATCGGGTGGCGCGGGCGAGTTCCTTGAATTGCTTTGACCTGACAGCGGCAGCTAAACCCGGTCACCAAGCTGTCCGCGCTGACTTTGTCGCCCCAGCTCATGTTGAACAGTTTGACCGCGCCGTCGCGGTGCTCGGTTTCGTGACCGTATACGCCCGACATGCCGCAGCAGCCGACTTGGGCGACCGGCAGGGTGGCGCCTAGCGCGCTGAAAACGGCTTGCCAGTCCGCTGTCATACTGCCCAGCGCGGTTTTTTCGGTGCAGTGGGCGAACAGCTCGGGTGCGCTGATTCCGTTCAACCGCGCCGGCAGCGACTGGGTAACCAGGAACTCTTGCAGGCCTTGCACGTGCCAGCCAGCCAGGCCGGCGTCGCAGGCTTCACTGCGCCCAATCAGGTTAACTACACCTTCGATGCCGATCAGCGGCAGGCCGCTGGCGTTTAAGCGCTCGAACATCGCCTGGTTGGTGGCGGCAACTTCGCGAAACGCAGTGCGCATGCCCTTGACGTGCAGGCCCTTGCCGTTGGCGTGAATGGGCGTGGCGATGACGGTGTAGCCCAGTGCTTTCAGCACCTGGATCGACGCGTCCAAGACCGCGGTGTCAAAGAACGAGGTAAACGAATCCTGGACCAGCACCACGGCGTTGTCCGGCGCGTTGTCCAGTTGCGAGTAGGCAAAGGGGGCGATCCCGTGTTTGCGCAATACCGCCGAGGCGGTTTCGCGGCTGAACATCGGCAGCTCGGTCAGGCCAGCGGCGCGGATAACCGGGGCTGCGACCCGCATCGCCAGGTTCGATAGGGTCGGTACTTTGGACAACCACAGGCCCATGGGTTCCAGGCCGGCGAGCAAGCGATCGCGCAGCGGACGGCGACGAGTTTGGTGCCAGTGCTGCAAAAACTGCGACTTCATGTCCGGAATATTGACCTTGACCGGGCATGAGCCGGTGCACGACTTGCAGCTTAGGCAGTCGTCCAGCGACTGCGCCAGCTGCGGTTCCAGTTCGGCCAGCGCAGCGCTGTCGCCGAGTGACTGTAGCCGGCGCCACTCTTTCAACAGCATCGCGCGGCCCTTGGGTGAGCGTGTACGGTCACGGCTTAGCTTGTAGCTGGGGCACATGGCTTCGTCGGCGTCCCAGCCAAAGCACAAGCCGTTGCCATTGCACTTGATCGCGGTTTCGAAGCCGGTTTGTTGAGCGGGCGCGATGTCGCGGTCGAAGTGGCCGCGCATGGGCGGCTCATCGATGGCGATCAGTGCAATGTCGTTGCTGGGAACGACGATTTTGCCCGGGTTAAAGCGGTTGTCGGGGTCGAACGCTGCTTTGATCTTTTGCAGTTCTGCCCACAACACCGGGCCAAAGAATTCGGGGCTGAATTCGCCGCGAAAGCCCTTGCCGTGTTCGCCCCACAATAAGCCGCCATATTTTAAGCACAGGTCTTTGACCCGGTCTGAAATCAGCCGCAGCCGCGCCTCGTCTTCGGGGTCGGTCATGTCCAGGGTGGGGCGCACGTGCAAACAACCGACATCGGCATGGCCGAACATGCCGTAGGCAACGCCTTGCTGGTCCAGCACGGCACGGAATTCAGCAACAAAGTCCGCCAGCACGTCCGGCGGTACCGCAGTGTCCTCGACGAATGGCAGGGCGCGGCGTTTGCCTTGCAAAGCGCCCAGCAAACCGACCGCTTTTTTACGGATGTTCCAGAGTGCTTTGCGCTGGGCTTCGTCGCGCGCCATCGTCCAGCTAACCGGTGCGCCGGGTTGGCCTTTGCGCGCGCTCAGCGAATCAACCAGCGCTTTGACCTGGGCATCAACACTGGCATCGTCCTCGCCGACAAACTCGACAAAGTTGACTGCCGCTAGGGTGTCGCCGCCAAAAATGTCGGAGATTTGGTGCCATGAAGCATCGGACTTCGCCAGTCCCATAATTTTGTCGTCTAAAATTTCGACCGACTCGGGGTCAAAGGGCACCAACTGGGTGACGTCACGCAGCGCCAGCATAAAGTCGTCATAACCGACGCTCACCAGCTTGACCACCTTGGGCAGCGGGACAACGCGCAACTGAATGCGCTGGGTCAAGCCAAGGCTGCCCTCGGAGCCTGCGAACAGGTAGTTCAGGTTAAGCGCCTCGCCGTCCCAGGCCTGTTTCAGGTTATACCCGGTCAGCCCGCGGTTCATTTTTGGGAAGCGCCGTTCGATCTCGTCAAGGTTGTTTGATACTGACTGTTTCAGTTGTGTGACGGCGGCCTCGGCGCGCTCACTGATGCCCTGCATAGAGCGGGTCATCAGCACGCTGGCGTCACTTAATACGATTTGCATGGACTCGACGTAGTCCGACGTTTTGCCATACAACCGCGACCCTTTACCGCTGGCATCCGTGCCCACCATGCCGCCGATGGTGGCGCGCGACGAGGTCGACACGTTGGGCGGGAAAAACAGCCCATGCGGTGCCAATGCCGCATTCAGTTGATCCAGCACCACGCCGGGTTGGACCCAAACATGTTGGGCCTCGACATCGATGTCGATGATCTTGTTGAGGTGACGTGAGGTGTCGACGGTCACGCAGCTGTTCAAACTTTGGCCGTTGGTACCGGTGCCGCCACCACGCGGTGCGAATTGGATGCCCATAAACGCGGGCTGGTTGGCGACGCTCATTAGCGTCTTCAGGTCACCCTCGCTGATTGGGTAAATCACCGCCTGCGGGTCGACTTGATAAACGCTGTTGTCGGTCGACATGACCAGGCGATGGGCGCGGTCTTGATGGCATTCGCCGCGGAACCCGGCCTGAATCAGGGCGTTGATAAAGTCTGTGATCAGCACGGCATTGGCGGCGGGTAAGGTCATGTCGGTCTCCTGTGTATGCGCAGTAAGCCTTGACAGGTGATTAGCCGCAAGCTAATTAATATTGCTGATTGTTAATCAATGGTTAATTAAATGGCGATGCGACAACGTCACCTGGCGGCCTTTATTGCACTGGCTGAAACTGGGTCGTTTAAAAAAGCGGCAGCGCAGCTGCATCAATCACCGGCTGCGCTGAGTGTCTCGATCAAGGATTTGGAAACCTCGGCTGGCGTTCAGCTGTTCGAGCGGACCACGCGCACCGTCGTGTTGACCGAAGCCGGCGTTAGTTTTGTGCCGGCGGCGCGGCGGGCCTGGATCGCCAACCATGAGGCCGAGTCGAGTCTGACTCAAATCGCCACGGGGCAGGGCGGGCGCTTGCGCTTGGCGGTGGCGCCGTCGGTCGCACTGGCGTGGTTGCCGAGCGCGCTGAGTCAGTTCATTCGCCAGCACCCTCGAGTTGAGGTCACCGTCATCGAGGGCACGGCGTCACATGTCAGTGATGCCATTACCGCGGGTTACGCGGACCTGGGGATCCAGGGTGCCAGTGGCGTGTCGCCGGATTTGGTGGGTGAAGTTATTTACCGCGACCCAATCGTGCGGGTCGGGCGCGGCGGTATCCGCATTGGCTTGACCGAGGGCACTCACACCGAGCAGCTATTGGCGAACGCGGGCATTGAGCCGCCTCGAATTCAGGTAGATACGCCGCAGCTCGCGGTCCGGTTGGCGCAGTCATTGGGTGGGCACGCGCTGTTGCCTTCGTTAACGCTGGGCGCGTTAGAGTCCGAGCCTATGCCGCACATTGCGCCGCGCGACATATGCCGGCTAACGCGCACCAGCGAACACGACAACCCGGTTATTCGGGCGTTTATGCGCGAGTTGTTAGTGACGATTCAGTCGTTCGACGGCGCCACGAAGCCCTCTGGCTTGGCGTAGTCCTGGCCACTGAAAAACTTGTCCATTTCGCCTTCCAGCCATTTGCGGGTGGCGGCGTCCATCAAGTTCAAGCGGTGTTCGTTAATCAGCATCAACTGGTTGGCCTGCCACTCCTGCCAGGCCTTGGCCGAGACGCTCTCATAAATTTCGATGCCTTTGGCGCCGGGGTAGGGCGGCGCCATCAGCCCGGGTAATTCCTGGTCAAATTTGCGGCAATGGACGGTTCGGGTCATGTCGGCTCCTCAATAAGCTGTTGGATTAGGCGTGTCACGGGCGCCGGCGTTGCCACGCTCGATTGCGGCCAAACCCAGGCACTGGGCGTATCGCGGACCGTGGGCGCGGCGCTGGCGCGAACTAATATGGGACGTGCTTTTAGATGGTAGTGACTAAAGCTGTGTTCAATGGTCGCCAGCTCGTGAAATTCACGGGTGGCGGAGGGCGCGAACAAATGTTCGTTCGCCCGCATCAGCTCGTCCAGCGTGTCGGCCTCGGGCGGGCAATAAAGGCCGCCCCACAAACCGCTGTCCGGCCGCCGCTCCAGGTACAGGCGCTGTTTAGCGTCCTGCCAGATTAGCCAAAACCGGGTCTTGGTCGGGGCCACTTTTTTCGGCTTGGGTCGTGGCACCGTCGCGGTCATGTCCAGGCGCCGGGCCTGGCAATCCTCAGCCAGCGGGCAGCGCTCGCAGGCCGGTCGGCTGCGGGTGCACAGCGTGGCCCCCAAATCCATCATGGCCTGGGCAAAGTCGCCGCTGCGATCGGCCGGCGTGTGGTCATGGGCCAACGCCCACAGCCGCTTTTGGGCCGGTGTTGTGCCGGGCCATTCATCCTCGCCGCTGTGGCGGGCTAACACGCGCTTGACGTTGCCATCCAAAATGACCCCGTGGGTGCGGTGACCCATGGCCAAAATGGCGCCGGCGGTGGAGCGGCCAATACCGGGTAGCGCGACTAGCTCATCCAGACTCGCGGGCAAATCCACGCCATCTGCTGCGAGCAGTGCGGCGCTTTTGTGCAGGTTACGCGCCCGGGCGTAATAGCCTAAGCCGCTCCAGTGCGCCAACACTTCGTCCAGCGGGGCAGTACCCAGCGCCTGTATGTCGGGGAATCGCGCCATAAAGCGCTCGAAATAGGGGATCGCGGTGGTCACTTGGGTTTGCTGGAGCATGATCTCCGAGACCCAGGTGACATAGGGGCCGCGGTGTTGCCAGGGCAGGTCGTGGCGGCCGTGTTGGTCGAACCAAGCAAGGGTACGTGAGGCAAAGTCGTTCATGCCCCGCACCCTAACTCAGGGCGAAGCCTATTTGAATAAGCCTTTTAACGCGCCGCCGAGCTTTTCTTCGAGCTTGGCTTTGGCGTCGTCTTTGAGTTCGGCTTTCTTCGCTTCGACCTTGGTTTTGAGCGCGGCTTTTTCTTCCTCAATGCGCGCGCTTGCTTTGGCTTTGGCGCTGGCGCTAAGTAGCTGGCTCATGCCACTTGAATCGAGTTTGCACAGCGTCAAGGGGTCGTCGCTAAAGCCGCCTTTGCAGGCCAGCGGAATAGTCGCTTCGGCGAGTGCGCCGGGCACCTTGCAGCCGCTGATGGCGCTGTCGCCGCTGAGGTTAGCGCCCAGTTTCATGTCGACCAATTGGGCCGGCAGGTTGATCGAGCCGGTACCGCTGACCTGTAAGTTGGCAAGGCCAACGTTGAGGGTGTTGAAGGTCGCGACGCCGTTACGGATGTCGCTGTCAAAGCGCATGGCGTCAAACGCGCTGTCGCCGGCGGCCAGTTTGCTTTGGCCGCCAACCAGCGTCGCCATGCCCTCGCAAATCAGCGAGTCGATAGCCAGTCCTTTTAGCGCGCCGTTGACCAGTTGGCCTTGGCTGGTGCCGTTAAGGCTGGCCATGATGGCCTCAGCGTTCGCCCCTTCGGCGGTAAAGGAACCGGTGATTTCGGCAATGCCCGAGAGGTCGCCGTAGCCGGCCAAATCGGCCAATAAACCCTGGATTTGCAGGCTTGATAAGTTCAGGTCCGCGGACATGCTGGGGATCGCGCTGCGGCCATTGACCACGGCCTTGGCGGCGATGGTGCCGTCATAGCCTTGGGCATTTAGGCGCTGAACGTCAATTCGGCGGTCCTCGATGACGGCAACGGTGTCGACATCCGTCAAGGTTAGGCCGCTGGCATTAAGTTGCCCCATGGCCAGTGCAATGCGGCCGTCGATACCGGCAATGGCCGCCAACGGAGATCCACTTGCACCGGTGTCCGGGCCACTATCGGCAGCGTCAGTGTCAACGGCTAAATAGTCGTCCACGCTGAGTTGATCGCCGCTGAGTTGGAGGTTGAATTTAAGCGGTGTCAGCGACACCAAGCCACCTTCGCCAGCCAACGCGGTGTCGTCAAAGTTGATCGTTAATTCACGCGCGTACACCGACTTTTGGTCATCAAAGGTCAGTCCAAAGCTGGCACGCGTCAGCGCATTCGGGTTTTGCATCGCCGGCAACGCAATGCCCAGGTCCGAAAGTACCCGGGTGGGGTTAAATTCGGCGACCTTTAGGCTGCCGGATAACGCCAGCGGCGACGCCACCATCGCCAAGTTGCCGGTCACGGCGATACCGCCGGTGTTGCTGTCAAGGTCGCGGACTTCTATGCGGGCGAAGGCGTCGTCGGTTTTAATATCGCCGGTCAGTGTTTGACGCAGTGGCGCCATGCCCGGGGCCTGGTAGTCCATAACCAATTCGATTGGGACCCAGGTGTCCGGCGCCAATGCGCCCAGGGTCAGCCGTTCTAGGGCGATGTCGTGGACCAGCTCGGCGCCCTGATACAGGCGAATTTGACCTTGCTGTATGTCGACCCCGCCAATTGCGAAGCCGGCTACGCCAGCCCCGGTTGAGGGGTCGGTTTTGGCGGTCGATTCGGCGCCGGGCAACGCAGCATCCAGGTCCCACTCAATCACCGGGGACCGCAGCGTCAAGGTGCTGGCTTCGACCCGCTGGGCGCTGATCAGCGGCCACACCGCGATCGAGACTTGGGCGTCTTGGACGCTGATGGTTTGCTTGGCGCGGGTGCTGGCGACGCGGGTAGCAGGCAAGTCAATCGCCAGTGAGGGCCAAAATGCGAGGCTCATATCGCCGTCAATGGACAGCTCCCAGCCGGCTTTGGCGGCCTGTTCGATGGCCACGCCTTTGTAGTCATTGGGGTTGACCAACGCGACCACGGCGACCACCGCGATGACAACCAGGGCGACCAGCCCTCCAACAATTCCAACGATCCAGCGCATTGCCAACACTCCTCAGGTAGAGCGCAATTAAACCCTCATGCGCGCCCTACGTCATTGACCTTTGGGAGTGGTATCATGCGCGCGCACAAAGCATTAGCCATCGACAGGAAAGCCCATGAGCGAGCGGACAGCCACGGTCAACCGTGACACTTTGGAAACGCAAATCAGCGTCAGCATCAACCTCGACGGAACCGGCCAGAGCGATCTGAACACCGGCGTACCGTTTTTTGATCACATGCTCGACCAGATCGCGCGCCACGGCTTGATCGACCTTAAGGTCCATGCCAATGGCGACTTGGACATTGACGCACACCACACCGTCGAAGACACCGGCATTGTGCTGGGCGAAGCGCTGCGTGAAGCCATCGGCGATAAAAAAGGCCTGACCCGTTACGGCAGCTTTTACGCGCCCTTGGACGAAGCCTTAAGCCGCGTCGTCATCGACCTGTCCGGCCGCCCCGGTTTGTATACGGACGTTGAGTACACGCGTGCTCGGATCGGCGATTTTGACGTCGATTTGTTGCAAGAGTTTTTCCAGGCGCTGGTCAATCACGCCCGAATCACGCTGCACATTGACAATCTGAAGGGCAAAAACGCGCACCACCAGGCGGAAACGATCTTTAAGGCCTTTGGTCGCGCCCTGCGTATTGCCGTCAGCCGCGATCCGCGCCAAACCGGGACCCCGTCGACCAAAGGCGCCCTATGATTGTCGGCGTCGTCGACTACGGCATGGGTAATTTGCACAGCGTCTCCAAGGCGCTGGAGCACGCCGGTCCTGACTGGGACGTGCGCTTAATCGATTCGCCAGCCCAGCTCAATGACTGTGACCGCGCGGTGCTGCCCGGCGTGGGTGCCATGGGCGCCTGTGTCGAGGGCATTCAGGCGGCCGGCTTTGATGCGGCCTTGAAAGCATTCGTGCAAACCCGGCCGATGATGGGTGTGTGCGTGGGTATGCAGGCCCTGTTTAGTCGTGGCGATGAAAGCGGCGGCGTCGATGGCATGGGCTGGCTGGACGGAGAAATTAACCATTTCCCCAGCGCGATTCGCGCCTGCGGCTTAAAAATACCGCACATGGGGTGGAATCAAATCCAGCATCGCGAACACCCGCTGTTTGATGGCATTCCCCAGGGCGAGCGGTTCTATTTCGTGCACTCGTTTCGCAGTGTCGATTTAGACCAGCCCTATGTCGCCGCCACCGCCGAGCATGGCGAGCCCTTTGTCGCGGCAATTATTCAGGGGCGCGTGTTTGCGACCCAATTCCACCCCGAGAAAAGCCAGCACGCTGGCCTGCAACTGTATTCGAACTTTTTGAACTGGACTGTGTAAATGCTAGTAATCCCAGCGATCGATCTGAAAGGCGGCAAGTGTGTGCGTCTGAAACAGGGCCGAATGGAAGACGCCGATGTATTTGGTGACGACCCGGTGGCCATGGCCAAACGGTGGCAAGACGCCGGCGCACAGCGCTTGCATCTGGTGGATTTGGACGGCGCTTTTGCCGGCGAGCCGCGGCATTTGGAAGTGGTCGCACAGATCATTCGCGCATGCCCAGAGTTGGAACTGGAATTGGGCGGCGGCATTCGCACCATGCCGACGCTGGAAACCTACCTGGAAATAGGGCTGCATCTGGCCATCATCGGCACCGCGGCGGTCAAAGACCCGGCCTTTGTGGTCGAAGCCTGTGACCGTTTCCCGAACCGCATTATTGTCGGTTTGGACGCGCGCGACGGCATGGTCGCAACCCATGGCTGGGATGACGTCAGCCAAGTTAGCGCGATCGAGTGCGCCCAGCGCTTTGCCGATGCCGGTGTCAGCGCCATCATCTTTACCGACATTGCCCGTGACGGTATGCGTGCTGGGGTCAACGTCGAGGCAACTGCCGAATTGGCCGAAGCGGCCGGCATTCCGGTGATCGCATCGGGCGGCGTGCATACAATGGACGATATTCGGGCCTGCAAAGCGCAAAGCCACCGCGGCATCAGCGGTGTGATTACTGGGCGGGCGATTTACGAAGGCACCTTGGATTTGGCCGAAGCCCAAGCGCTGGCGCTGGCGCCGTGAGCGTCGCTAAACGCATTATTCCCTGCCTTGATGTGGCCGATGGCCGCGTCGTTAAGGGCGTTCAATTTGTTGATATCCGCGATGCCGGCGACCCGGTGGCGGTGGCCCGCGGCTACGACCAGCAAGGCGCCGATGAGCTAACATTTTTGGACATCACCGCGACCCATGAGGGGCGCGATACGACCTTTAAAATGGTCGAGCAAATCGCCTCCGAGGTGTTTATTCCGCTGACGGTTGGGGGCGGTGTGCGCGAGGTCAACGACATCCGCAATCTGCTTAACCATGGCGCCGACAAAGTCGGCATCAATTCAGCCGCGGTCAGCAACCCAGAGTTTGTAAAGGCGGCCGCCGATCGCTTTGGCAGCCAGTGCATTGTGGTCGCGATTGATGCCAAGCAAGTCGGCGCGCACTGGGAGATCTTTACCCATGGCGGGCGCAAGCCGACCGGTATTAACGCGGTCGAATGGGCGATGCGGATGGTCGACTATGGAGCCGGTGAAATTTTGTTGACCAGCATGGACCGTGACGGCACTGGGGACGGCTTCGATTTAGCCCTGACGCGGACGATTTCGGATGCGGTGGCGGTGCCTGTGATTGCGTCCGGTGGCGTCGGCAACCTGGACCATTTGGTCGAGGGGGTGGCCCAAGGCGGTGCCGAGGCGGTATTAGCTGCCAGCATCTTCCATTTCGGCACCTACAGCATCGCTCAGGCCAAGGCCACCATGGCGGCGGCCGGGATCGACGTTAGGCTGTAACGGCCGAGGCGGGGACCACATCGTAGTGGTCCTCGATCCATGCCCATTGGCGACTCAGAAAATCCAAGGTTTCGTCGCGCGGGTGGCAAATGACCACCTGTGGCGTTTGCTGCTGGCGCAGCAGCAAGATTTCAAAGCGTTCGACCACACTCAGTTCATCCAGCGCATCGTCCAAAAATAAGTCACGTCGTGCACAGGCCAAGCCCGCGTTTTTAGCAGCGTCCAAGGCAACCGAGTCGGCGCTGGTGATGCTGTCGATAAAGTAATCGCAATGCCCGCGCGCTTCGTCCATGACCCAGCGCATGTGCGGTTTGGATGCGGTCAGTGCGCTGCCCATGTGGTTATTAAAACCGCGTGCATGGCCACCGAGGTTGTCAAAGCCGGCGGCGACGTTGGCGCGGATCTCGCTCGGTGCCATCTCCATCGCAAGCCCACCCGGGCCCATAAATTTGCCGTTTTGGGCCTGCATCGGCAGGTGCAGCATGACCTCGTGTTCGAACGCTCGGGCGCCGTCCGCCAGCGCCTCGGAATGCACGGTGTGGGGCAATATGGCCAGGGTCACGGCCTTGTTCAGCTCAAGTGCCGCGTAGCTGGCACTTTGGCGATAACCCAAGTCGTCCATGATGATCGCGATGGTCGGGCGCAGGGCCGCCAGGCTCGGCAATGGCAGGCCCAATAGGCCGGTGGCTTTGAGAAGGTCTCGACGGTTCATTTTCGGGTTACCACGGCCAATCCACGCAACATGTTGATGGCCTCTTGCAGTTGATAGTCATCGACCGGCGCTGCGCGGTCGTCGGTCGGTTCGGCGTCGCCGGCGGGGTTGTCCAGGCGTCCGGCTAAGTCGGCTTCGCGCAGACTTTGATTATCGTCAACGGTCAGGGTGCCTTGGCGTACCAGCACGTCCGGCACGATGCCCTCGTTTTGAATCGAGCGGTCGTTGGGGGTGTAGTACAGCGCAGTGGTCAGTTTTAGCGCGCTGCCGTCCGCCAGCGGCAACAGGCTTTGTACGCTGCCTTTGCCAAAGCTGGGGGTGCCCATAATGACCGCCCGGCCCAGGTCCTGGAGGGCGCCGGCGACGATTTCGCTGGCCGAGGCACTGCCTTCGTTGATCAACACGACCAGCGGCAGGTCAATAAAGTCGCCGTCTTGGTTGCGCGCGTCGAAGCTAACCGCTTGCTCGGCATTGCGTGTGCGCGTGCTGACGATGGTGCCGGTTTCGACGAACACGTCGCTGACGCCAATCGCCGCGCCCAATACGCCGCCGGGATTGTTGCGCAGATCCAGCACCAATCCCTTTAGCGGCGCCTGATCGTTCAGGCGTTTGACCAGCGCCCGGGTCTCGTCGCCGGTGTCTTGTTGGAATTGGCTAATGCGAACCCAGCCAAAGTCGTCGCCGATACGGTTGCCGCGCACGCTGGCGACGCTGATCAATGCGCGCGTCAGCGTTAGTTGTTGCTCGCCGTTGCCGCGGACCAGTGTCAGGGTCACCTCGCTGTCGACCGGGCCGCGCAGCAACTCGATCGCTTGGCCTAAGTCCATGCCGCGCACGTCGGTGTCGTCGATGGCGACAATCAGGTCGCCGGCTTGGATACCGGCCTCGAAGGCGGGGGTGTCGTCGATCGGGGTGACCACGCGAATCACGCCGTTCTCGGCAGCCACTTCCATGCCGATGCCGCCAAATTGGCCGCTGGTCTCGGCTTGGAAGCCGTCAAAGATAGCCGGCGGCAGATAACTGGAGTGCGGATCCAAATCCAGCAACATGCCGCGAATGGCGCTGTCCAACAGTTGTTCGTCGCTGACTTCTTGGACGTAGCTTGCGCGGATACGCTCGAACACCTCGGCGAAAATTTGGATTTTTTCCAGCGGCACATCGGCCCGAACCGGCAGTGACGCGGCAATGAGGCAAGCTATCAGCAATCTTTTCATGTCGAGGCCTGTGGGGGTGTCCCGTCAGTGTGTCGTCGGATCGTGGTTTGTGCCAGTGCTAACCGGCTTTCTTTAGCCAGCTGCGCGGATTCAGCGCCTGGCCTTGGCGGTTGACCCCAAAGAACACGCCGCTTTGGGTCAGCGAGCCGGTGGCGCCGGCGCGGGCGATAGTTTCACCGGCGCGCACGCTGTCGCCGCGCTCTTTGCTCAGGGTCTGATTGTGGCCGTACAGCGTCGCGTAGCCGTTGTCATGTTCGACCACCAACAGCAAGCCATAGCCGAGTAACCAACCGGCGTAGGCGACCGTGCCATCCTTGACGGCTTTGACTTCGCCGCCTTGGGGCGCGGCGATCACCAGCCCGGTCCATTTGGACTGACCGTCCGCGCGCAGCTGGCCGAAGTTGCGGATGAAGCTGCCGGCGGCAGGCCACTCCAGTTTGCCTTTGGTTTGGGCGAACGGCAGGCCTTGGTTGGCGCCGCGGGGTAGCTGCGTCAGCAGCGCTTTCAGCCGCGCTTGGTCGGCCTTGACCTCGGCCTGGCGGGCCGCGCGTGTGCTGAGGTTGGCTTCCAACTTCGCCAGCATTTGGTTTTGGCGGGCGTTGGACTCGCCCAGTCGACGTTTTTCTTCGTCCAAGCGTGCGACATCAGCGGCTAAGCGCTGGTTTTCGTCGCTCAATCGGCGCTCGGCACTGGCTAGGCGTTTTTGTTCAGTCAGCAAGCTGTCCAAGCGGTCGCGCCGGGCCCGGGTCAAAAAACGTAGGTACTCGACCAGGCGTGGGCCGGCGTTGTCGCCCGCCAGTGCCAGCCGGACCTCGGGGCCTGCGCGGTAAAAGGCGTTCAGCTCGTCGGCGAGGCTGTCGCGCAAGCCCTGAACTTCGTCGGCCTGGGCTTGGCGCTGGGCGCTGAAGTCAGCGACCCGGCCACGTTGCTCGTCAACCCGCCGATTTTGAGCCGCCAAATCCGCTTCGAGGCGTTCGATCCGCCGTGCCAACCGCTTGCTTTCGGCTTCGACCTGGGCTTTCTGGGCCCGCTCGGCTTTTTGTTCAGCGGCTAAATCCACGGCCTTGGCCGCCAATGCGGCTTGCTCGGCCTTGTCAGCCGACCAGGCTGGTGCGCAAGCGAGACACAGCAATAACAGCCATTGGCGCATCAGATCAGCGACACGCCAGTCATGGCGCCGGGCTTGTCGACGCCCATCATCGCCAACAGCGTCGGGGCGACATCTTCGAGGGCGCCGGATCGGACGGGACCAGGGTGGCCGATCACGTACAGCGGCACCGGGCCGGTTGTGTGTGCGGTGTGGGGCTGACCGCTGGTTGGGTCGCGCATCATCTCGGCATTGCCGTGATCGGCGGTGATCAGCGCGCTGCCGCCGACCTCGTTGATTGCGTTCGCGACTTGACGCACGCAGTCGTCCAGCGTCTCGATGGCCTTGACTGCGGCGGCAAAGTTGCCGGTATGGCCGACCATGTCGCCATTGGCGTAGTTGCAGATAATCAGGTCGTGCTGGCCACTGCGAATGGCGGCACACAGCTTTTCGGTCAGCTCCGGCGCGCTCATTTCCGGTTGCAGGTCATAGGTGGCGACATTGGGGCTGGGGATCAGTTCGCGGGTTTCGCCGTCGTAGGGTTGCTCGCGACCGCCGCTAAAGAAAAAGGTCACGTGGGCGTACTTTTCGGTTTCGGCAATGCGCAGCTGGGTCTTGCCGAGTTTTTGCATCCACTCGCCCAGGGTATTGTCCAGCGACTGCGGCGCAAAAGCCACGCGTGCGTCCAAGCTTGCGGCATAGCGGGTTAGGCTGGTGACGGCAATTGGCGCGTAGCCGCGTTCAAAGCCATCGAACTCCGAAGCGGTCAGGGCCTGAACCATTTCCCGCGCGCGATCCGGGCGGAAGTTCATAAACACAACCTGGTCGCCGGCGGCGAAAGGCGCGCCCCCGTTGATCAGAGTCGGGGCGACAAATTCGTCGTTTTCATCGCGCGCATAGGCATCGTTGAGGGCTTGGACGGCGCTGGCGGCGTCATGCTCGGCATGCCCCAGCACCATCGCGCGGTAAGCTTTTTCAACTCGGTCCCAGCGTTGGTCGCGATCCATTGCCCAGTAACGGCCGGCAATGCTGGCGATGGCGCCATCACCGGCGGCGCTGAGGCGGCGTTCGGCGTCGGCCAAACTCGGTTCGGCGCTGCGCGGCGGGGTGTCACGCCCGTCGGTAAAGGCATGGATGCGCACGCGCACGCCGGCGGCTAACGCGCCCTCGGCCACGGCCAAAATATGGTCTTGGTGGCTGTGCACGCCGCCGGGCGACAGCAGCCCCATCAAGTGCAACGTGCTGTCAGCGCTTTTGCAGGCTTGGATGGCGTCGTCGATGGCCGGATTAGTCAGCAGCCCGCCGTCGTTCATGGCCTTGGTGATGCGGGTAAAGTCCTGATAGACGACGCGCCCGGCGCCCAGGTTCATGTGGCCGACTTCGGAGTTGCCCATCTGGCCGTCCGGCAAGCCAACCGCCAGTCCACTGGTTTTCAGCTCGGCGCAGACGCCCTTTTCAAGCTGGTCGATAAAGGGCGTGGCGGCGGCCAAAATGGCGTTATCTTGGCTTTCAGCGCGGCGGCCAAAGCCGTCCAGAATGATCAGGGCAGTTGTCTTTCGAGCGGTCATGTCGGGCATCCAGAAAAATCAGGGTTCAAAGTCTATCGACTGCGCGCCCTAGACTCCATGTTCAGGTGTATACTGCGCGGCAAATTTACGCAGTACTCGGGACTGAAATGGACCAATTAATCGAATTTATCTCCAATAACTACTACCTCGTTGGCGCGTGGTTGGTGATTTTTGTGGGTTTCATGGTCAACGAAAAGCGCCGTCAGGGCGCGTCGGTGACGCCCCAGCAAGCGGTCATGCGCATGAACCGTGACAACGCCTTGGTGATCGATGTACGTGAAGCCAAGGATTACAAAACCGGTCACGTGGCGGGCGCATTAAATTGGCCGTTGGCTAAGTTGGACAGTTTCCTGTCCGAAGTGCCCAAATACCAGGCGCGGCCGCTGTTGGTGGTGTGCAAGGTGGGTTCAACCGCAAGTTCAGCGGTCAAGAAACTGACCGATGCCGGTCACCCGGATGTCTCGCGCATCAGCGGCGGCATGATGGACTGGACCGCGAATAGCTTGCCGGTCAAAAAATAGGAACGTCTGATGAGCAGCCCAGTCCTGATGTACACCACGGCTATCTGTCCTTACTGCCAGATGGCCCGTCGCCTGTTCCAAGAGAAGGGCGCCAAATATACCGAAATACGAGTCGACCAAAATCCCGGTAAACGAACCGAGATGATGCAAAAAAGCGGCCGCCGTACGGTGCCGCAGATTTGGATTGGGGATACCCATGTGGGTGGCTTTGACGAAGCCTATGCGCTGGAGCGCACGGGCAAACTAGACGCTTTACTGAAGGAGCAAAATTAATGAGTGACCCACGTTTTAATATTGTACGTATCTACCTGAAAGACCTGTCGTTCGAGTCGCCCAAGGCACCGGAAATTTTTGACGCCGGCTTCCAGCCCAAGCTGGGCCTGGAAATGGACTCAACCAGCCGCCAGATCAAAGAAGGCCTGTACGAAGTCGTGCTGAAAATGACGGTCACGGTTAAGAACGAAGAAGACGTGGCATTTTTGGCTGAAATCGAACAGGCCGGTGCCTTTGTGGCCGAAAACATCGAGCCCGAGCAGCTGGAACGCATTTTGGGCGCAGTCTGCCCCAACATCCTGTACCCCTACGCACGTGAAGCGATCGATAGCGTTGCCCTCAAAGGCACCTTCCCCGCTCCGATGCTGGCACCGATTAACTTCGACGCATGGTACGACCAGAAAGTTGCAGCCGCCGCCGAAGCTGCGAGCGCTACCAAGAACTAAGGTTCGGGTGTGTGCTGAAGGACGGGGCCTAGTGCCCCGTTTTTTATGTCTGCTAATAAATCCGCGGCGCTGCGTGATGCAAACTCAGGTCGTAGTTTTCGTGATGGCATTTGGAAGGGGCAGTGTGCGGATGGGCACAGCTGAACGCCGCCCAGGTGGTATTCCGACAAGGTAGCGCTGGCGCGCCAGGTCACCGGCCCGATCGCATAACCGGCAAGCTCGTCATCATCAAAATTAACCGTCAGGCCGCTGTGCAAATAGGTGTAGCGAATTCGCGAGCCGCCGGCCGATACCGCGCGAATGTCCTCGCGCCCCCAGGCGCTGCGCATGTCGTCGGCACTGTCGAGGGCTAAGTCGGTGTCGCCACTGTACTCGTGACTGACGTAGACGTAAGTGACCTGTTCATCGACGTAGGACACCGTCAGAAATGCACCCCAGTCGTTTTCCCACGCACACCACCGGTCTACCACCGCACCGGGTGCGCATCGAAGCGGCGCGCCCAGGCGCGCTTCAACGCTGGCCGCGGTTTGGCCGGCTTGGATGCCTAGAATGTTGTTCGGCTGCTCGGCCGTGATGGCGCCGGAACCCAGCGATGTGGCGGCAAACGCCAGCAGCCAAGCGTGGCTTAGGCGCATCCGTCAAATCCCAGTTGTCGCCAGGCCTCAAAGGTGACGATGCTGGCGCAATTGGACAGGTTTAAGCTGCGGTTATTCGGCGTCATCGGCAGGCTCACGACTGGGCTATTCAAGAGCGCCAATTGGGCCGCTTTGAGCCCGCGTGTTTCCGGCCCAAATACCAGCCCGTCGCCGTCCTGGTAGGTGACCTGGTCATAGCGTTGGTGGCCGCCGGTCTCGATGACCCACAAGCGCGTGCACGGGTGGCGAGCGATAAAGTCCGGTAAGTCGCGGTATGTGTGCACGCGGGTCATGTCGTGGTAGTCCAGCCCGGAGCGGCGTAGCTGCTTTTCTTCGAGGGAAAATCCGAGCGGCTCGATCAAATGCAGGTGCGCGCCGGTGTTGGCGCACAGCCGAATCAAGTTGCCGGTGTTGGGCGGTATTTCCGGCTCGAACAAAACAATGTGGATCACGCCGCGTCCAGGCCCAGTTCCTGCAATTTTCGGGTCAGGGTGTTGCGGCCCCAGCCAAGCAAATCCGCCGCTTCACGTTTGCGGCCACCGGTGTGCGCCAGGGCCACTTGGATCATGACGCGCTCAAATTCGGGCAGCGCCTGCTGCAAGATTTCGGTTCCGCCGTCGCGCAGGGCATTTTCCGCCCAGCTGGCGAGCGACGCCTCCCAGCGCATGGAGCGGGCGGGGCTAGCGTCGTCGTGTTGATGAAATTCGGACGGCAGATCGACCGGATGGACGTCGCGCGCCGAGGCCATCACGGTCAGCCAGCTGCATAGATTTTCCAGTTGGCGAACGTTACCCGGCCAGGCATGGGCACTCAATATCGCTTCGGTTTCGGGGCGCAACACCTTGCACTCCACATCCAATTGTTGGCTGGCGCGCTTTAAAAAGTGACGAGCCAGTTCCGGCACGTCCTCGGCACGGTCGGCGAGGGAGGGGATTTGGATGCGAATCACGTTGAGGCGGTGGAACAAGTCCTCGCGGAAGCGGCCGTCGGCAACCATGGCTTCCAAGTTTTGATGGGTTGCGGCGATAACCCGGGTGTCGACCTTGATCGGTGTCAGGCCGCCGACTCGGTAAAACTCGTTGTTCGACAGCACGCGCAGTAACCGCGTTTGGGTTTCCGCCGGCATGTCGCCGATCTCGTCCAAAAATAAGGTGCCACCGCTGGCTTGTTCAAAGCGTCCACGGCGCTGGCTGTTGGCGCCGGTAAAGGCACCGCGTTCGTGGCCAAATAACTCGGATTCGATCAAGTCTTTGGGGATCGCCGCCATGTTCAGCGCGACAAAGGGTTTGTCGGCGCGTGGGCTGTGGTCATGCAGTGCCTTGGCGACCAGCTCTTTACCGCTGCCGGATTCGCCGTTGATCAGCACCGTAACGGCGCTGCGCGACAGTCGACCAATGGCTCGGAAGACCTCTTGCATGGCTGGTGCTGCGCCGATCAATTGGCTCGATTGGGTGTCCTCTGGCGGCGCTTGGGTCGGCGCCTCGGCCTGGGCCTGCATGGCGCGTTCAACCAGGGCCACCGCATCGTCCAAATCGAACGGCTTGGGCAGATACTCAAAGGCGCCGCTTTCGTATGCGTTGACCGCCGAATCCAGGTCGCTGTGCGCGGTCATGATGATCACCGGCAGCTCAGGCTGGCTGTTACGGATGCGTCCCAACAGTTCAATGCCATCGATGCCCGGCATCCGAATGTCGCTCATAATGAGTGCCGGGGTGCCGTCGTTCAGTGCACGTAATAGCTCCCCGCCGTTTTCGAAGGCGCGGACCTGATAGCCCTGTTGGGCCAGCGCCCGCTCCAGTACAAAGCGGATTGATCGGTCGTCGTCGACCACCCAGATGGTTGCGCTCATGGGTTGGAATCCCCTCGTGGTTCAATCGGTATGGTCAACGAAAAACAGGTGTTGCCTGGTTGTGACTCAAATTCAACCAGGCCCTGATGGCGTGTGAGTACTTGTTGGGCAATGGCCAAGCCCAGCCCGGAGCCTTGGGCGCGGCCGCTGACCATGGGCAGAAATAAGGTGTCGCGCAGGCCTTCATTGATACCGGGCCCGTTGTCGATAATGCTGATGCGGATCGCCAGTCGGTGCGGGGTTCCGCCCAATACTAATTGCCGAGATATGCGCGTTCGAAAAATCAGCCGAGGACGTTCAACTTCGTTTTCGACTAGGGCCTGTGCTGCGTTTTTGGCGACGTTCAAAATAGCTTGCATGAGTTGCTCGGAGTCGCCCCAGATGCTGGGCAAGCTGGGGTCATAATCACGTTCAATCTGGATGTCGGCGTATTCAGATTCGAGCAGAGTGCGCGTGCGTTCCAGCAAGTGGTGGATGTTGAGGTCGTTGCACTCGGATTTTTCTTGCAGACCCTTGAGCCGGTCGACCAGCCGCGTCAGACGGTCCACTTCGTCGATAATTACGGTTAAGTATTCTTGGTCACCCGGATCGTCAAGCTGGCGGCTTAATAGCTGGGCCGCGCCGCGGATGCCACCCAGCGGGTTTTTGATCTCGTGGGCCAAGCCGCGGGCCAATTCGCGCGAGCCGACTTCGCCGGCCAGCAAGTGGGTTTCTTGACGCAGCTTGGATAGGTGGTCAACCCAATGCAGTTCGATTAACAAATGATCGCCGAACGAATCGCTGAGACGACTGGCGCTTAAATCCACCGCCAATTCGCGCTGGTCAACCGTTAATGGTGTTTCGCGACGGGTAAAGCCCTGGCCGCTGCTTAACGTATTGGCTAGATCGCGGACCAGGCCGCGGCCTAGCCAATCCGTAATGCTGTGTTCGTAGAGGCCGCGCTCACTTTTGCCCAACAGTTGCTGGGCACTGTTGTTGGCAAAGACCACGTGCAGGCGCGAGTCGATGACCAAAACGGCACTGGACAGTGATTCCAGGATGGACTGCGATTGTGTGGATGAGAGCAAACCGGACTCCTGACAAGTGAATGACCCAATCAAAAAAGCCCCGGGAATACCGGGGCTTTCCCTGTGCTAACGCCAGGCCCGAAGGCCCAGGTCACTAGCAGCTGTAGTACATGCCCACTTCAACGGGGTGAGTGGTGCTGTTCAAGCGCTCCACTTCTTCCATTTTCAGTGCGATGTAGCCGTCGATCATGTCGTCGGTGAAGACGCCACCGGCTTTCAGGAAGCCGCGATCGGCGTCCAGTGCTTCCAGCGCTTGTTCCAAGCTAGAGCAAACCGTGGGGATCGCTGCGGCTTCTTCGGGCGGCAGGTCATACAGGTCTTTGTCGGCCGAATCGCCGGGGTGGATCTTGTTTTGGATGCCGTCAAGGCCGGCCATCAACATGGCGGAGAACGCCAGGTAAGGGTTGGCGGTGCAATCGGGGAAACGCACTTCGACACGCTTGCCTTTAGGGTTGTTGACGAACGGGATGCGGATCGACGCCGAACGGTTACGGGCCGAGTAAGCCAGCATCACCGGGGCTTCGAAGCCCGGAACCAAACGCTTGTAGCTGTTGGTCGAGGCGTTGGTGAACGCGTTCAGTGCGCGGGCGTGCTTGATGATGCCACCGATGTAGAACAGGGCAGTTTCAGACAGGCCTGCGTAGGCATCGCCGGCGAAGATGTTAACGCCATCTTTAGCCAGTGACTGGTGCACGTGCATGCCCGATCCGTTGTCGCCAACCAGGGGCTTGGGCATGAAGGTCGACGTTTTGCCGTAGGCGTGCGCGACATTATGAACGACGTATTTCAGTTCCTGGACTTCGTCCGCCTTCAGCGTCAGCGTGTTGAACTGAACGCCGATTTCGTTTTGGCCCGCAGTCGCCACTTCGTGGTGGTGCAGCTCAACGATTTGGCCGATGTCTTGAAGGACTTCACAGGCCGCGGTGCGCAGGTCCATAAAGCTGTCGACCGGTGCCACGGGGAAGTAGCCGCCTTTGATGCCGGGACGGTGACCCATGTTGCCGTCTTCGTAGTCGGTGTCGGAATTCCATGACGCTTCGACTGAATCAAACTGGTACATGGCGCCTGAGATGTCGGCCTTCCATTTGACGTCGTCAAACACAAAGAACTCGGGCTCGGGGCCAAAGTAGGAAGTGTCGGCGATGCCGGTGCTGATCAGGTACTCTTCGGCGCGGCGAGCAACGCTGCGCGGGTCGCGCTCGTAGCCAGACATGGTGGTCGGCTCGATGATATCGCAACGCAAGATCACAGTGATCTCGTCAGTGAAGGGGTCCAGGAAGGGTTTGGTGTCGTCGGGCTTCAAAATCATGTCTGATTCGTTGATCGCCTTCCAGCCGGCGATTGACGAGCCGTCAAACATCGCGCCGTCTTCGAAGAAGTCTTCGTCGATTGCGCCGGCGGGGAATGTAACGTGTTGTTCTTTACCGCGCGGGTCGGTGAATCGCAAATCAACCCACTTGGCTTCGCTTTCCTGAATCAACTTCAGCGTGTTCTGTGACATCGTTGTCTCCAAATTTTGGCCCTAGGCCGTCGCGTGTTTTTAGGTCAGCGCAGGGCGCCTTGTCAGAACAAAGCAAACCCTATGCCACCTTTGGCGCGCCCTAAGATGGGGCTTTTCGGCGCGTGCGGCAGAGAATAGCGCACCGGAGCAGTGCAAGGTAGTGTGCGGGCGCACAATGTTGGTGCGCGGCATGGTGTGGCGTAGTCGCCCATGTCTCAGTCTTAAATTTAATTCAGAAAGCGTTCTGTGCTTCCTATATACTCGCGCGCCTCAGGAGGAGCCCTTGTGATCGAAAACCTACGTAACATCGCCATTATTGCCCACGTTGACCACGGTAAAACTACCTTGGTAGACAAGCTATTGCAGGCCTCAGGCACGCTGGAGCGTAAGGACCAGGACGCTGAGCGCGTCATGGATTCAAACGACCAGGAAAAAGAGCGCGGCATTACCATCTTGGCCAAGAACACCGGCCTGCGTTGGGGCGATTACCGCATCAACATCGTCGACACCCCCGGCCACGCTGACTTTGGCGGCGAAGTAGAGCGCGTACTGTCGATGGTCGACTCGGTATTGTTGGTGGTTGACGCAGCTGAAGGCCCGATGCCCCAGACGCGTTTCGTCACCCAGAAAGCATTCGACCAGGGCCTGAACCCGATCGTCATCATTAACAAGGTTGACCGCACCGGCGCACGCCCCCACTGGGCGGTCGACCAAGTCTTCGACTTGTTTGACAAGCTGGGCGCAACCGACGAACAACTGGATTTCCCGATCGTATTTTGTAGTGCGATTAACGGTCTGTCAGGCAGTGATCCGGACGACTTGCAAGAAAGCATGGAGCCGATCCTGCAGGCCATCGTCGACAACGTTAAGGCGCCCCAGGTCGATTCTGAAGGCCCCTTCCAAATGCAGATTTCGGCGTTGGACTACTCTAGCTATTTAGGCGTGATCGGTGTCGGCCGTGTCACCCGCGGTAAATTGCCCGCCAACAAGCCGGTGATCGCGATCAACAACGACGGCAAAACCCGCAAGGGCCGCGTCCTGAAGATCTTTGGTTTCCACGGTTTGACCCAGGTCGAACTCAACGAAGCGGAAGCGGGCGACATCGTACGTGTCACCGGCATGGAAAAGCTCGACATCTCCGAGACCCTGTGTGATCCGGATCACGTCGAGCAATTGCCGCCGCTGACCGTTGACGAGCCGACCGTGAGCATGACCTTCCAGGTCAACAACTCACCCTTCGCCGGCAAAGACGGCAAGTACCTGACCAGCCGAAACATTAAAGACCGCTTGGAGCAGGAACTGATCCACAACGTTGCGCTGCGCGTTGAGCAGGGCGCCAGCCCCGACCAGTTCGAAGTCGCCGGGCGTGGTGAATTGCACCTGTCAGTGCTGATTGAAACCCTGCGCCGCGAAGGCTTCGAGTTGGCCGTGTCGCGTCCGCGCGTGGTCGTCCGTGAAATCGACGGCGTTAAGAAAGAGCCCTGGGAACAGGTCGTGATCGATGTTGAAGACCAGCATCAGGGCGCGATCATGGAAGAAATGGGCAACCGTAAAGCCGAAATGACCAATATGGTACCGGACGGGCGTGGCCGCACGCGCTTGGAATTCCTGGCGCCGGCACGTGGATTGATCGGTTTCCGCTCAACCTTTATGACCCTGACCAGCGGCAGCGGCATTTTGACCAGCGTCTTCGATCATTACGGCGAGCGCGTTGAAGCCAACATCGGTAACCGCACGAACGGTGCCTTGGTGTCGATGATTCAAGGTTCGACCACGGCCTACAGCCTGTTTAACATCCAAGAGCGTGGCCGTTTGTTCTTGGGCCACGGTGCCGACGTCTACGAAGGCATGGTTATCGGTATTCACAGTCGTGACAACGACTTGCCGGTTAACCCCGTTAAAGGCAAGCAGCTGACTAACGTGCGTGCGTCCGGTACCGACGAAAACTTGATTTTGGTGCCGCCGATCAAGATGTCGTTGGAGCAGGCCATGGAATTTATCGACGATGATGAACTGGTTGAAGTGACGCCCAACAACATTCGTATTCGTAAGCGTCACCTGAGCGAAGCTGAACGTAAAAAGGCCGCACGAGGCAAGTAACGTGCGTGGGCTGTATCCGGATCTAGAGCCCTACCAGCAACACCAGTTGCCAGTAGGTGGCGGACACAGCCTATATATCGAGGAATGCGGAAACCCTGACGGCCAGCCGGTGGTGTTTCTGCACGGTGGACCCGGCGCCGGTGCCGGGCCTGCTGCTCGACGATTTTTTGATCCCAACCGTTACCGTATCTTGGTCTTTGACCAGCGCGGTTGTGGTCGCTCAACGCCCAACGGGCGTGTCGAGCACAATACCCTGACTGACTTGATCGCCGACTTGGAAACCATTCGCGAGCACCTGTGCGTCGATCGCTGGGTCCTGTTTGGTGGCTCTTGGGGTTCGACCTTGGCGCTGGCGTATGCTCAGGATTTTCCGGGCCGCGTTAAGGGGCTGATTTTGCGCGGGGTGTTTTTGGGCCGCCGCCAGGACTTGGAGTGGTTCATCGGACCCGATGGGGCAGCGCGTTTATTCCCTGACTACTATGCGGACTTCACCGCCGCGGTTGCGCCGCGGGTTGACTTGGCCGATGCCTTTTTCGAACGCATGTTCGGCGACAACGAGTTGCAAGCGCGCCAAGCCGCGAGCGCCTGGACCTATTGGGAGTCGCGCATCGCCACCTTGGTGCCGAACCCGTTTTTCACCAAGCGCTTCGCAGCCTCCAAAGGCGGTCAAACCATGGCCCGGATCGAGTGCCATTACTTCCGTGACGCCTGCGGCTTGAGTGGCCGCGCCATTTTGGACCGGGCCGATCGCCTGGCCGATATCCCGAGCATTATCGTCCAAGGCCGACAGGACGTGGTGTGCCCGCCGGATGGGGCCTATGCCTTGCACCGTGCATGGCCCAACTCGCAACTGCAGTTAATCCCCGGGGCCGCCCACAGTGCCTCGGAGGCACCCCTGGTCGATGCCCTCGTTCGCGCCACGGATCAATTCGCCCGGCTATGAAGGCGTTGGTTCAATGCGTTGAAAGCGCACGCGTTCGGGTCGCCGCCACGGTGGTCGGTGAAATCGGACTGGGCGCCTTGGTCTATTTGGGGGTCGAGCGCGGGGACAGCGACGCCACGGCCGACGCCTTGGCCGCTAAGTTGGCGAAATTGCGGGTCTTTTCTGACGACCAAGGCAAGACCAATTTAGCCCTGGCGACGGTCGGCGGTGCGGCCTTGGTGGTCAGCCAATTCACGCTGGCTGCGCGCCTGGACAAAGGCAATCGCCCCAGTTTTGATCAGGCCGCGGCGCCGGAGTTGGCCGAGCGGCTGTACCTGCGTTTCGCGCAACAATTGCGTGATTCGGGTCTGGCGGTTGAAACTGGGCGCTTTCGGGCCGATATGAAGGTTGAGTCAATCAATGACGGACCAGCCACCTACTGGCTAACGTCCTAGGAGTTTGGATGCAGCACTTTGAGTTCGACCTGAGCCTTTATCAATCCCGTCGTGCCGCTTTGCAGGCCGCTTTGCCGGCCAACGGGTTGCTGGTGCTGGTGGGGGCGGACGAGATGTATCGCAACGCCGACGTCGACCACCCCTTCCGGCAAACCTCGGACTTCCTCTACCTCAGTGGCTTTGAAGAGCCGGATGCGGCGCTGATCTTGACCGCCGAGTCGTCGTTGCTGCTGTGTCGCCCAAAAGACGAGACCATGGAAACCTGGACTGGCTTTCGTTGGGGGCCGGATGCGGCGGCCGAGGCTTTTGGCTTTGATCACGCCGCCTGCAGTGATGATTTGGCCGAAGTACTGGCGGAAACGGCCAGCGATGCCGACGCCATTGGGTATGCCTTTAATGACGAGCGTGCGGCCGGGTTGGTTCAGGAGCTGCAGGCGGAACTGTCCAAGCGCGCCCGCCAAGGCGTGGTGCCGGCGGCCCAACACTTCGACGCCAACCCGCTAATTCACGAGGCTCGGCTGATTAAATCGGCTGACGAACTGGCGATGATGCGCCGCGCCGGCGAGATCAGTGCGCGCGCCCACCGCCGTGCCATGGTGGTGGCCAGTGCCGGGGTGGCGGAATACCGGCTGCAGGCGGAAATCGAGTTTGAGCACCGCGTCGCCGGGTCCAAGCGTGAGGCCTACCAAGCCATCGTCGCCGGCGGCGATCATGCCAATACGCTGCACTACGTGGCTAACGATCAGGCCATTGCAGACGGCGAACTGGTGCTGATCGACGCTGGCTGTGAGCTCAATTACTACGCCGCTGACATCACCCGAACCTTTCCGGTTAACGGCGTATTTTCGCCGGCCCAGCGGCGCGTCTATCAAATTGTGTTGGACGCCCAGCTGGCGGCGCTGGAGCAGGTCCGAGCCGGGCGTCCTTTCAATGCCTATCACGATGCCGCTGTGCGCGTGCTGGTGGCCGGGATGGTCGAGTTGGGGCTGCTCCAAGGCGATATTGACGAGCTGATCGAGGGCGGTGATTACCGCCGTTACTACATGCACCGGACCGGGCATTGGCTGGGTATGGACGTGCACGATGTCGGCCGATACGCCGACAATGGCGAGCCGCGTGCATTGCGCCCGGGCATGGTGTTGACGGTCGAGCCGGGGTTGTACATTCGCGCGGATGACAAGGATGCGCCGGCTGAGTTGCGCGGCATCGGCATTCGGATCGAGGACGACGTGGCGGTGACCGACGGCGCGCCGGACATTTTGACCGCGGCGGTGCCAAAGTCGATCGACGGTATCGAGGCGCTGATGGCGTCGGGCTCATGGGCCTAGGCACCACGCACATTGTGGGTGCCGGGCTTGCTGGTCAAGCCTGCGCCCTGATGCTGGCCGAGGCCGGCTACCAGCCGGTCTTATGGGGTACGCCCGATGCGGCCCCGGCGCGCGCGATCGCGCTGTCGCAACCCTCGGTCGATTGCCTGACGGGGTTGGCCGTGGCCGTTCCCGACGGCGGTCGTATCGAACACATTCATGTCAGCCGTCACGGCGCCTTTGGCCATACTCAGTTGTCGGCTTCTGCCTTGGGTCATGCCCAGTTTGGACGGGTGGTACGCAACGATGAGTTGGCGGCGGCGCTGGCGAGCGCGGTGGCGGCAGCCGGTATCGACTGCCGGCCGCAATCGGTCGAGAGGCTCGACATTGGCGCGGGCCTAGTCGCCGCCGGCCAGCACCATGCGGGTCCGGTCGTGCTCACGGCGCCGGTGCCTGGGCTATTGGCACAGGCCGGTATTGGCCAGCAAAAGCGCGTACTGAATGATCGCTTGTGGGTCGGCGTCATGCGCGGTCGTCTCGACGGCCATGCCTACGAGCGCTTCACCGACAGCGGACCGCTGGCGGTTTTGCCGCTGGGCCCGGAGCGGGTCAGCGTGGTGTGGCAGTGTGCCGGCGCGGTGACGCCGGCGCGTATTAATGCCGCCATGGGGCGGCGTGTGGTGTTGGGTGCGATCGAGCACCAAGCCTGCGTGCCGGCCATGGCCGCCTGGGCCGATTCATTGGCGCGGCCGGGGCTGGCGGTGGCGGGCAATGCTTCGCAGTTGCTGCACCCGGTAGCCGGTCAGGGCTTCAATTTGATTTTGCGTCAGCTGTCCGTTTTGGCGGCACTGGGGTTCGACAATCTAGAACAGTGGCAACAGCACAGCGATTCGGCGCGCCAGCCCTGGTTGGCGACGACCTTGACGCTGGCCCAGCTGTTTCAACCGTCTTGGCCGGCCCAGGGACTCGCGTTGGCCAGCGTCGCTGCGCTGCCGGGCGTCGCCGGGCGCTTCGCTGAGCGCTTTATGGAGGGTTCATGATTCATATCGTCGGGGGCGGCATGGTCGGGGCCAGCCTGGCCTGTGCCATGGCTAAAAACGGCGCGGCGGTAACGGTGTTTGAGCGCGCCGAGCCGGGCCCGCCGGCGGCCACCGATGCCCGCGTCAGCGCCCTTAATCCAAGCAGTTTGGCGTGGTTGGGGTCGCTCGGCATCCAGCCGCCGCTTCAGTCCTTCAGCGATATGCTGGTGTTCGGGCCGCAGTGTGACGATCTGCGCTTTAACGGTGCGCTCGGTGCGCTGGTGGTGAACCAGGCGTTACAACAGGCCGCCTTGGCACGTGCGCGTGCGCTGGGGGTTCGAGTTCGTATCGGGGCCGATGTCAGTTTCAATGACGGCTTGCGCGTCGACGGCCAGGCCGAACCCTCGGATTTGGTGGTGGCGGCGGATGGCGCACACTCCAGCATCCGAAGCCAGGCCGAGCTAGATTTAGTGCGTCGCGACCTTGGCCAAAACGCGACTTATTTGCGGGTCGCGATTGACCCGGCGTTTAGCGCCACCGCGGCCCAGGTATTTTTGGCCAGCGGGCCCTTGGCCTGTTTGCCGGTGGCCCCGGACCAGGCCGTGTTGGTGTGGTCGCGGGATTACCATGCGCAGGACTTGCCGGCCGATCCGGCCGCGATCGCAGGCCTGGCCAGCGCCGCCTTCGAGCATCGCTTGGGCGCCTTGCGCGCCCTTGGTGAAGCGACCACGGTGGCCCTATTTGATGGCCATGCACGGCGTTACTGGCGCTCCGGCTTGGCGTTGGTCGGTGATGCCGCGCACCAAATACACCCGCTGGCCGGTCAAGGTGTCAATTTGGGTTTGGCGGATGCCCAGGTGCTGGCACAGCAGTGGCAGCAAAAGCCCGGTGATGGCGCTTTGTCGGCCTACGCCCGGGGGCGCTTTTGGCCCAACGAAAGCACGCGATTGGCGATGCGTGGGCTAAAAGCCGTGTTCGGTTTGACCGCGACGCCGGCGGTGGTGGCTCGGGCCTGGGGGTTAAGTACGGTGGCCCACAGCGAAAAATTGCGACGTTTATCACAAAATTTCGCATCGGGTCGTTTTTCGGGCTCGGCCTAGGTCATGTGGCCGAGGCGCGATTTGCACGACGCCCTGAACCTGAGTGAACTCAGGAGAATGTTAATGCCGGAAGTTAACCAAAAAGCGATCAAAGACATCCTTTCCTACATGCGCCACTTTGCCTCCGGCATGTTGACCACCTCGGGGCGCTTTTACCCCTGTGCAGTGCGCTATCGCGGCGGTCAAATCGAGCCGATTGATGCGCTCGATCAACACAGCGGAACCTTGATCGAGTACTTCCAACACCAGTGCTCACAAATGGTCGAAACGGATGACGTCGAGGCGACCGCGCTGGCGGTCGACGTGTGGCTGGACGAGGGCCATGACCAGGACGGGCTTCAGCTGACCATTTGGTCGAAAAACTTGCCAAGTGTCGAGCTACTAATGTCATGGCGGCGCGGCGAAAACGGCATCGAGTACGGTAAGATCAAGGTCTTATCGTCTGACTCGAGCAAGCATGGCCAACCTTGACCCAGTAACCTTTTACGTCGATTTTTCCAGCCCCTACGCTTACCTCATGGCGCGTGACCTGACACACCTGTGTCAGCGTCATGACCGTGAGTTGCGGTGGCACCCATTTTTACTCGGTGCCGTGTTCAAGCGCGACGGCAACACACCCACGGTTCTGCGTCCTGAGCGCCAGGGATATACTCAGCGCGAGTTGGCGCGCAGCGCCCGGCGCAAGGGCCTACGCTTCAATACCCCACCCCAGTTCCCGTTCAATTCGATTGATGCCGTGCGCGCCTATTGGTGGTTAGCCGAGCGCTCACCCCGGCGCGCCCAGCACCTGGCCGCGGCGCTGTTGGATGCGGCCTGGCTTGACGGTCTGGACCTGTCGGCACGCGACGTGGTGGTGGCAGTCGCGGCCCGCTTCGATATCGAAGGCGCTGAACTTCGGGCGGCGCTGGACCACCCTGAAACCAAAGCGCTGGCCCATCGCAAGGTCGATCAGGCGCTGGCGACGGGGCTGTTTGGTGCGCCCTGGGTGACGGTCGGTGATGAACCGTTTTGGGGCTGCGATCGCCTCGATGACATCGGCCATTGGCTTGAGTGTGGCGGCTGGTAGACTGCCCGCTGACCAAGGAGTTCAGATGTTTACAGGAATTGTTCAGGGCACCGGTTCGGTGGTTTCGATGCGTGAAAACGGTGGGGTGGTGCGTTTGGTGGTGGCGGTGCCAAGCACCGATAAGCTGACGGCGGGTGCCAGCATCGCGATTAACGGAGTCTGCCTGACCGCGGTCAGTTGGCGCGATCGTGAGGTCGACTTTGACGTCATCGCCGAGTCCATGCGGGTCACGAATTTGGGCGACCTCGGCCCCGGCAGTGCGGTCAATGTTGAGCGCGCGGCACGCTTTGGTGACGAGATCGGCGGCCATTTGCTGTCCGGCCACGTTCACGGCACTGCGCGCTTGGTCGGCCGCGATCTGGACGGCGATAACCTGGCGCTGACCTTTTCGACCCCTGCGGACTTGCAGCGTTACCTGTTGCCCAAGGGCTATGCCGCCCTGAATGGCTGCAGCCTAACCCTGGGCCCGGTGGTGGACGATCATTTTCAGGTCTTCTTGATCCCCGAAACCCGCAGCATCACCACCTTCGGTGACCTCGCGGTCGGCGCGCGCATTAACCTAGAAGTCGACAGCCAAACCCAGGCCGTGGTCGACACGGTCGAGCGCGTGATGGCGGCTCGGGCATGAGCATTGACGGGCTGTGGGTGTACCCGCTGAAATCCGGCGCTGGACGGGCGCTGCAATCGGCGACGCTAGATCGTCTTGGCGTCAGCGGTGATCGGGCCTTTGTGTTAACCGATGCCGATGGCCGGTTTTTGAGCGCGCGTGCGGATCCGCGGATTAGCCAAATCAGTTTTGATGGCCAGCATTTTAGCCGCCATGGGCAGCCATCGCCGCCACTGGCATGGGCGCCGGGCGCGGGCGACGTCAGCATTTGGGCGCGTCAGCAGCCCGGCCAGTGCGCCGCGGACGAGGTCAACGCGTGGTTCTCACAGACCTTGGGCCGCACCGCGCTGCTGTGGCGCTTGCCGGCGGAGGCGGGGCTCCACTTTGGCGATTCCAACCCGGTCATGGTGCTCTATCAAGCCACCGTGGATGCCATCCAATTGGCGCTGGGTCGACCTTTTGGCGCCGAACAGCTGCGCCCGAATATTCTGTTGTCCGGCGGCCAGGCCTTTGCTGAATCCGAGCTGGGTCCGCTGTCATTTGACGGCGTCACGCTGGAGCCGGTCGAGCCCTGTACGCGCTGCAAGATGATTAATTTGACGCCCGGTGCCGAGGCCTATCCGGAGTCGCTGGACGTGTCGCGTGCGCTGAAATCGTTAGATGTCGATTTTGTTGCCGGCATGCACTATCGCGTTCTGACTGCCGGCACGATCCGGCGTTGAGCACCTGGCAGTCGCAATTGTCGGATGGGTTTCGCAGCGCATCCGAACTGTTGGCCTTCCTGCAGCTGCCGGCGGCTGGCATGAGTGCCGCCGCTCAGGCCGACTTTGCAACCCGGGTGCCGCGCCACTTTGCCGCGCTGATGACGCCCGGTGATCTGGACGATCCGCTGCTGCGTCAAGTCTTGCCGATCGGCGATGAAACGCTTCAGGTGCCGGGGTTCAGCGACGACCCCTTGGCCGAACAGCAAAACGCCGCGCCTGGGGTTTTGCACAAATATGGCTCGCGGGCGCTGCTGATCTTGCGCGGCGGCTGCGCGGTCAACTGCCGCTATTGTTTCCGCCGCGCCTTTCCCTATGCCGAGCTGTCGTGGTCGGCGCGCACCCAGCGCGACGCGCTGGGCTACCTGCGTGCGGATGCGGGTATCAACGAGGTCATCTTGTCCGGCGGTGATCCATTGATGGCCAGCGACGAGGCCATTGCTGACCTGGTCGGCGAGCTTGCCGGCATCGATCACATTACGCGGGTGCGCGTTCACAGCCGCCTGCCGGTGGTGATGCCGGATCGGCTGACGCCGCAGTTGCACCAGGCCCTGACCGGGACCCGGTTAAAACCGGTGCTGATGCTGCACGCCAATCATCCGCGCGAAATAAGCCGCGCATTGCATGAGCGCTTACAGCCATTTGTCCGTGATCTGCCGGTGTTCAATCAGGCGGTGTTGCTGCGCGGTGTTAACGACGACGCGACGACGCTGGCGGCGCTCAGTGAAGCGCTGTTCAACAGTCGAATTCAGCCGTACTACCTGTTTTTGCTGGACCGCGTTCGGGGCGCTGCACATTTCGAAGTGCCCGAAGCCGAGGCCAAGGTCGTATACCGCGACTTGCAAAGCCGGCTGCCGGGCTTTTTAGTGCCTCGATTGGCTCGCGAAATCCCCGATAAACCGAACAAGACATTGGTGCTATGACCGAAGGCTCGTTACTCAGCTTATGGATCGCCGGCGCGTTAATCGCCGGGACCTTGGTGCGCATGGCGCAACTGCCGCCGCTGGTCGGATTTTTGTTGGCCGGGGTCATCGGTGTTCAGTTGGGTGCGCCGACGCCGCACACCTCATTCGAGCTGATGTCCGAGCTGGGTGTTGAGTTACTGCTGTTTACGATTGGTTTGAAAATCCGCCTGCCGGAATTGCTGCGGCCGTTGATTTTGACCACGGGGCTTGCCCATATCGGCTTGTTTTCGCTGGTCATGATGCCGGTGGTGGTGTGGTTCCAGCCGGGCAACCCAGTGGCGTGGATTTTGGCGATTGGTTTGACCTTTAGTTCGACCGTGATGGCGGCCAAGGTATTGGAAGCGCGCCGTGAAACCCGCGCCTTCCATGGCCGGTTGACGGTCGGCTTGCTGGTCATGCAGGACGTGGTTGCGGTGGTGCTTCTCGGTGTGTTGGCGGGCGAGGCTCCGAGTTATTGGGCCTTTGGCCTGTTGGCTCTGCCGCTACTGCGCCCGGTTCTGATGGGCTGGTTGGATCGGCTTGGGGATGGCGAACTGGTGGTGCTGGGCGGTTCGGTGTTGGCACTGGTGGTCGGCGGCGCCTTGTTCCGGTTCTTGGGGTTGTCTGGCGAGCTGGGTGCGCTGGTGATGGGCACCTTGTTGGCCGGGCATGTGCGCGCTAAACAGCTGGCCGACAACCTGTGGGCGTTTCGGGAATTGATGCTGGTTGGGTTCTTTTTGCTGGTCGGCACTCAGGTCACCTTGGATTGGCAGGTATTGCAGCTGGTGGCGCTGCTGACGCTGCTGCTGCCGGTCAAGGCCGCGCTTTGGGTGCTGGTGTTGTGCCGCGCCAAGCTGCGCTCGTACACCGGGTTTTTGGCCAGTGCCAACCTGTTTACCTATTCCGAGTTTGCGCTGGTGGTGGCCAGTGGCGCACTGGCGGCGGGTCTGATTGATGACCGTTGGATGGGGGCGTTGGCCCTCAGTGTGGTCGTCAGCTTTATCCTGGCGGCCCCCCTTGCACGCTATGCGCACCGCTTGTTTGAACAATGGGAGGCGCCGCTATCTAAGTTGCAGCGCGCCGAGCAGCACCCGGACGATCAGCCGATCAGCATTGGCTCGGCCAAGGTTTTGGTCATGGGCATGGGGCGGATTGGTACCGGCGCGTACCTGTATTTGCGCGAGCGCGGCGTGTCGGTGGTCGGTTTGGACGCCGACCCGATCAAGGTTGGGCCGCACGTGAAAAACGGCCGGCGGGTGCTGTTTGCCGATGCCGAGGATCCGGCGCTGTGGCGGACTTTGAATTTGGACGGTGTCCAAATGGTGCTGTTGGCGATGCCGGATGCCAACGCCCAGGAACACTGTACCTTGCAACTGCGCAAACTCGGTTTCCCGGGTTTGGTGGTGTCGGGCACGCGCCGCAAAGCGGCGATTGCGGCGATCGAAGCCGCCGGCTGCGACATGGTCTTTGACGTTGCCGATGCCGCCGGCGTCGGGTTGGGCGAGCGCGCCTGGGAACAATTAGGAAAACCGTCGTGAATTTAGCATGGGTGTTGTTGGTGGGATTGGCGCTGGCGTGGGGGACCTCGTTTGCGACCATGGAGGTCGCCTTGGAAGGCGCCGGCCCAACCGCGATTATGGCGGGGCGGCTGGTCATTGGTGCGCTTTGTGTGTCCGCGGCGGCAATGGTGATGCGCGTTGGACGGCCACTTGTCAGCGGCTGGTGGCAGTACCTGGGGGTCGCGGCGATCGGCAATTGTGTGCCGTTCTTTTTGATTCCCTGGGGTCAGCAAACGGTGTCGTCATCGGTCGCCGGCGCCATCATGGGGACCATGCCGCTGGTCACGGCGGCGTTGGCCACTGCGGTCGGAATCGAGGCCTTGAGCCGTCGCCAGTGGGCCGGGTTGGGCATCGGTTTTGTTGGACTGTTGGTGCTGGCACAATCCCAAACTCAATTCAGCGGCGCTTTGCATGGCTCGCTGGCAATCTTTGGGGCGGTCGTGTGCTATGCCTTAAGTACCCTGATTGCGCGCGCCGGGCCCGATCACAACCCGATCCGTGCCGGTGCCGCGACGCTGTGCCTGTCCGGGCTGATCGGTGCGGCGGCCTTTGTGACATCGGGTGAGGGTATGCCGACCTGGTCCGGCCACAGTGCGTGGGCGGTGGTTTATTTGGGGGTGTTACCGACCGGCATCGCGGCGGTGCTGTACTTCAAAGTGGTTAAGCTGCGCGGCCCGGTGTTCCTGTCCCAGGTCAACTACATGATTCCGGTGATTTCGTTGCTGATTGGGCTGTGGATCATGCGCGACCCCTTTGTCTGGGCGCTGCCGATCGGCATTGGTTTGGTGCTGTCGGGCTTGGCGCTGGCGCGACGCAAGCCCGGCGTGGTTAGCGCGTAGAAAAGTACAGGGCGATGGCCTTGATGGTGCGATCGTCCAGCGCCACGGCCTGCGATTGCATCAATTTGTTCAAGCGCTCGCCGGCCCGGTAGGCCTTTAATTGAGCCTCGATATACATGGCTTTTTGGCCACGAATGTTGGGGTATTGCAGGGTTCCGGAAATACCGTCCTCGCCGTGACAGGCCATGCATTTTTGCACGTACGCCTGCTCCGATCCGTAGGTTAATAATTCCGCCTCAGTTTCAGCAAAGGCGGGTGCGGTGGCGATGACCGCGGCGGCGCAAGCAACCCGGGCAAATGAGTTCAACAGCGTCATGGTGGCTCCTTAGGGTGCGGGCTTGCTGGCGTAGTAGCTGGCGAGGTCGAAAATTTCGGCGTCGGTCAAATTGGTTGCCTGTCCGGCCATAATCGCGTTCGGGCGGTAGCCACTACGATAATGACGCAGTTGTTCAACCAGGTAGCTGCTATGTTGGCCCGCCAGGTTCGGAAAGGTCGGTCCAATGCCGATCCCATCCATACCATGGCAGCCGATGCAGCCTTTAACTTGGGCAAGCTCGGAGCCGCTTTGAATGGCCTTTTCGTTGGCCATGACACTTGCGGAAAACGCAGCCAGCAGGGCCGCGGTCAGAATCTGATACTTCACTTATTATTGTCTCCCTAACTGGGTGCCCTGTGTTCGGGCCTTTATCAGCCGTATCGTTTTTACCCTAAATCGCGGTGGCTGGCAAAACTAGCCATTCATGGTGTCCCGGGCTTGGTTCAAAAGACCCGCCATGTAGTCACTGCCACCTTTGTCCGGGTGCAGCTTGGCAATCAGCCGGCGGTGGGCGTCGCGTACAGTTTTCGGATCCGCGCTTTCATCGATTCCCAATATTTGCGCGGCTTTGGCGCGGGTCATCGGGCCATCGGCGACGCCTGTGTTGGCGGTCGGCTTGGCCCCGGTCAGCTTTTCGGCCATCTGACGCACTGCCGGCCACATCCGGACCACACTCCACAACCGTTGGCCCATGGGAATGGCGGCGGCGATCACGGCGAATAGCGCATGCAGTTTACCAGTCGCGACCAGCCAAAAAATAACCAGGCCGCCGCCAATTAACAGCAGTTGGGTTTTGAACTTGGCCCACAGCGGTGTGCGTGTTAGCAAAAATATCAGCACACCGACGGCGAGCAGGGTGATCGGATTCACGTGGTCTCCTCATTTCCGAGTTCTAGTACCTCGGTCGCAACTGGGCGTCCAAACCAGCGCTGGACGACTATCTTTGTAGGATAGCCATAGACGGCTTCAGTTTTAAGTAGGCGGTAATGCGATACAAGGGTGGTTTTACATTGATCGAGACGCTAGTGGTGTTGGCGGTGGCGGCAATTTTGCTGTCGGTGGCGATACCCAGCATGCGGCCGTTCGTCCAAGAACAGCGTGCGCGTACTACCGCCCAGACGTTCATGAGTGACCTGGTGTTTGCGCGTGGCGAGGCGGCCCGGGGTAATACCCGGGTCACAGTCACCGCGGTCGGCGGTAATTGGGCCAATGGATGGACGATCGTTCGTGCAGGCATGGCCGAGCCACTGCGCAGCACCGGTCCAGTTGGCGGCGCACTGGTGATGTGCGCCACCGATGCCGCGCTGGCGACCCAGCTGACCTATCGCGCCGATGGGCGCTTGGTTCGCACCGGCGGCACCCTGTTGGACGCGATCCTGGTTGGCTGGCACGACGACCCCTCGACCGCCAGCGACAACCGCGTTCGCGAAATCCGAATTAATTTGGCCGGCCGGCCAGAGGTCATCGAAGCCAACGGCCGCAGCTTGGTCGACGCGGCGGGTAACCCATGTTGAATCGCGGGTTCACCTTGATTGAAGTGCTGGTGTCGTTGCTGCTGTTGGGCATGGGGATGTTGGGGATTGTCGCCTTGGCCGGTAACGGCCAACGCAGTTTCACCGAAAGCACCCAGCGAGCCGAGGCCCTGCGCTATGTCGAGGAAATGGCCGATCGCATTCGGGTCAACCCGGCGGCGATCGCCAACTATGTCGCCCCGGGCGGGGCGATCACCCCGGTTGCGGTCGGCGCGGGGACGGAATTCGACGCCATCGGCGCGACCGTGCCGGATTGCGCATTGAGCGCCGCATCCGCCGCCGGCAGTGGCTGCAGTGCCGCGCAAATGGCCGAATACGACCGTGCCTGGTGGGACGGGTTAGTGGCGGGGCGCTTTGGAGAGCTGGGCTTAAACAGCCCGCGCGGCTGTATTAATCGGGTCGCCGGCATCCCGGAGCGCGCGCGGATTGCCGTGGTTTGGCAAGGCATGAGCGACACCGCTGATCTGGGCGTTAACGGCGCGTTGTTCGCGGCCATTGATTGCGGTGACGACACCTTTATCGGTGCCGCATCGCGACTGTCGCGGCGCATGGCGGTATTGGAGGTGGCTCTGCCATGAAGCCGCAATCGGGTCTGTCGCTGGTCGAGCTGATGATCTCGCTGCTGCTGGGTAGCCTGATCGTAATTGCGGCGATGACGCTGCTGAGCACCAATTCACAGCAGCTGCGCGATCAAACGGCGAAAACCGCACTGCAGGAAAACAGTCGAGTGGCGCTGGATATCCTGGGTAATCACATTCGACTGGCGGGGTTTTACGGCACCATGGACGGTGACGATCCACTGGTGGCGCGCTTTTCGACTGGGCTTGCGAATAACCGCTGCCAGGGCACGGTGCTGGATTCAACCCAAACGCGGCCGGCGCTGCAGGTGCGCAGTTTCGCCAACACCGCCGCCGCTAATGCCGCGTACGATTGTATTGCCCAAACCAACATTGACCTGACCTCGCCGGTGCTGGAAGTGCGCAGTGTTGACGGTGTGCCGGTACCGCCGAATAACGCATCGGCGCCGCTGCCTAACGACAGCTACTACGTCCAGGCCAGCCCCGGTGGCGGCTCGTTGTTTTTTGGTAATACCGATTACCAAGCCCTGCTGACCAACTTCGAAGACCGCGTCTATGCCGACGGCGGTCCGGTCGAAGTGATGCGCTGGCAGCCGGCGATTTATTATGTGCGGCCGTGCTCGAACCCCAGCGGGTCCGGGGCCACCTGTACGGCCGGCGATGACCCGACGCCGATGCTGGTGCGCCAACGCCTTACGATGCTTGGCACCCAGCCGGCGATGATCGAAGAGCCCCTGGTCAGTGGCGTCGAGCGGGTTGACTACTTGATCGGCCTGGCCGATGCCAACGGCCAAATCGATCGCTACGCGCCGCACGACAGTGCCGGCATTGACTGGTCGCGGGCGGTGTCGATTCGGCTGGCGCTGGTGGTTCGTGAAACCAGCGCGCGGGGCGGCACGGATACGTCGTCCTACACGCTACCCAGTGGCGCCACCTGGGATTGCACGGACAGCACGGATGCCGGCGCCTGCCAATTTAATCGCAGCCTGTTTGGCGGCACCTACAATTTACGGAATCGGATTTTATGAAGCGGTCCGCGCGCGGCAGCACCATGATTGTGACGCTGGTGATCTTGACCGTTCTGTCACTAATTGGGGTGGCCATGTCGACCACCTTGCGCACGGACTTGGCGATCACCAGTGCGCGCCAATGGCTCAGCGAGACCCGGGAAAACGCCGAGCAAGGGCTGGTCGCCTTTGTGCGACTGGCGCCGGATGAATTGCAGCCGGGCATGGTGCGACAGGATTACGACGTCGAAAACTTGGCCGGCAATCCGGCCATGCTCAACACCGACACCATCGACATCACTGTGCGCGAACTGTTTTGCGGTGATGACGGCAGCACCGGCAGCGGCAACATGATGGGCGCCGGCGCCAAGCGTGTGTGGTTCAACATTGAAAGCACGGCCACGGGGGATGCCACCGGCACCCGTGCTCAAATTAACCTCGGCGCTTCGCGTTTAGCGCCGCCTGATGCGTGTAACTACTGATGAATAAACTGTGTGTGGCTCGACTGTTGAGCCTGTCCTTGGCCTCGGGGTTGACTGTTGCCACGCTATTGGCGGCCGGCGTCAGTGCGCCGAGTTTTGCGCGCGACACCGATATATACAGCCGCAGCGATTTCGCCCAGTCCGCGCTCGGGGTGGTTGAGCCCAACGTGCTGTTGGTGCTGGATAACTCCCAGTCGATGCTGGCCCCGGACGGCTGGAAAGAATACCCGGGGGAATATGACCCCAACGTCGAATACCTGTGGAACGACCGCAACGAGGATCGATACGACGTTCAGGACATTGTCTTGGATGCATCGACCTGGGACGGCGCGCGGGATGCCCAGGGCGTGTCACAAAACCCCATGGGTTTTTTTGCCGACGCGCCCTGTACGCCGGATACCGCAGGTGTTGCCACAACGGCTGAAATCACCGAAGTCGACGCCCTATTGGCCGACGAAGATCATTGCACCACGCAGGGTTTCCGTAACTGGGTCCGGGCATGGCCCCGTGGCACTCAGGTGATGGCGCCGGGCACGGCGGATGAATACACCGACTGGGCGGATCGCGAAACCTTGCGTAACTACGATCGTCGCTATCTGTGGTGGTTGCCGGCCGGTACGGACGAGCACGATAAGCGCTTGGCCTCGCTGTCGATGAATAACTGGCGCGGCGAAGACTGGATGCAAGAGGGCGTGCGCGCGCTGACCAACTTCCGTGATCCGAATTCGTATTCCGCCGGCTACGGTAACAACCACAACCGCTGCGTCGGCTCACGCCGCTCGCTCCAAGAAGCCGGGGTGTTGTCGCCGCGTGCGTTTTTCACCGAGACCGAAATCAACGACCTAAAAGCCGGTCCAGGACTGGGCGTTTACCGCAACAAACGCTGGCTGCGCTGGGAGCCCTATGGCGGTGTTAACACCGTCAACGAATCGGACTTCCCAGGTGGCAGCGCGCCGGTGGGCGTTAACAGCACGACCTTCAATTCCAGCGGTTGGCCGCGAAACGACAGCAGCCGTGGCAACCTGCAGCATCCCCTGGCTGATATTTACATGAACAACCAGCGCCTGCCGATCCGGGCGCGGCCGTGGGGTGATACCAATAGCAACAACTTCAAGGATTCGGGCGAGACCTGGGAGGCCAGCCAAAGCGCATTTTGGGCGCCGCTGCGCGCCGATGGCGGTGGTTACCAGGGCACCTCGCGGTTGGACTCGATTGCCAACGTCAGCAACACCAGCCCCGCCGCCAACCGCATGATCTACCGGTGGCTGGAAGATACCTACCCCGGCTTTAGCGCAAGCTCAACCCTGCAAGGCTGGGCCCACCGACCATTTTGGTATGCCTATCAGTCAAACTGGTCGGCGCTGCCGACCCTGCCCAACGGCGACAAGGATTTATCGCAGTTTGTCGCGCCGTGGTTTTACTACGATGACCTGTGGACCAAGGACGTTAACCTGCCCGGCCCGACCTGCCCCAGCATCGCCGGTCGCAATGTCGTCAACACCCGCACCGGCGCCAACAATGGCGCCACCTATGTGGCTCAAAATGAATCGGTGGTCGAGGCCTTTTGCGAAGACTCGAACAACTGGACCAACTTTGCCCAGGGCAGTTGCCAGTTTGAGGGCGGCACCCAAAATATTTGGACCACCTATTCAGTGTGGCAGTGGCAAAACCGCGACTACTTTACCAACGAACAGGGCGTCCAATACGGCTACGGCGGCAGCTGTGTGATGACGTCCGGTTTGGGCGTTGGCGGCATTGATTACAGCAAAGTCACCACCGGCCCCCAGGGCCAAACCAACTGGGTCAAGGCCTCGGACGAGGGCGCTGCGTGCCGGGCCACGAACAACACTGCCCAGTCGTGCAACACCCTAGACGGCGCCAGTGCCGGCTCGAACTGCCGCTACAACCGATCGTGCAACAGCAAATCCGTCAATGACGTCAAATACCCCTATTACTCGCGCCGTCAGGTGCGCTGGGAAACCACGCATGATTGTCTTTATGACGACGGCGACAACCAGGGCTTAAAGCGTTCATCCAACAGCTGGAATGCCGGCCTGGGTTACGTCTCCAGCCAAACCCATTCGGATGCTTGGGAAACCACGTTCACCAATAATGCCGGCTACAAGATGCCGATCAACTACCAAAGCCAAACCGCCACGCCGCAGTCGGTCGACGTTTACTCGGCCAACTATTTGAATTTCCGCTTTGGCGTCAAAGGGCCGAGCGGTCACCCGGTCGGGCGCATGTCGCGCTTGGGTGTGGCGAAAAAAGCCATCAGCCAAGTCATCAGCGAAAGCGCCGGTGTGCGCTTCGGTTTGATGGTGTTCAACAGCGCCGACAATGTGGGCAATGCCGAGGGCGGTAAGGTCGCCTTTGCCGTGGCGGACATGGACGCCGACTACCCGGCCAACACCAGCATTAGCAACCGCCAGGCGCTGTTGACGACGATCGCCAATGTCACCGCCGATTCATCGACGCCGTTGGCCGAGACCATGTACGAGGCAGCGCTGTATTTTTCCGGTTCGACGCCGCTGAACGGCACCGGGGATGGCAATCACGATCCACGCGCCATCTTGGGCGACGGCAATTATCGCAGCCCGATGTCGGACAACCCGACCGAGGCGGATCCGGCGCTTTGTCAAAAGAACTACTCGATTTTAGTCACCGACGGCGACCCCGAGTTTGACGGTGACGCCAACACCGAAATTGCCGCGCTGTCGTACACCCGCAGCGACAACCTGAAAGTTGCGACCAATCAGTCGACCGACACGGTCAGCGTGCGTGGCGCGGTCGGCTCTCCGGGCGAATCACCGTGGCAGCAGTTCGCCGGCTACGCCGATGCGACGGCGCCGTCACCGAACCCGGACCTGGCGATTCAGCGGTTGCAAAACGTTGAGCGGTTTAGCTGGCTGGACGAGCTCACGTACTTTATGAACAACGCGGACCTGATCCCGACCGCGGCCTGGCCGGGTATCCAGAACGTGTCGAATTTCGTGATTGGGTTCCAGGGCGTGAATTCTGAAGTGCTGGTCAAGTCGGCGACCTTCGCCGAGGACGACAGCGATTTCTACACCGCCGATTCGGCTGAAAGCCTGAAAAACGCGATCCAAGGCGCGCTCCAAGGCATCCGCCGCTGGACGCCTGTGCGCTCGGCCCCGGCGGTGGGTATCAATGCGGGTGACCGTGCCGAGACCGGTCAGGACGTCTACATGGCGTTCTTTGAACCGACCACTAAACGCGGCTGGCGCGGGACCTTGAAGCGCTTTCAGATACACAGAGAATCGCTGGCCCAGGTGGCCGACGACAGCGAATTGGATTCGTTGATGTGCTCGCAGCCGGACAGCGTTAAGCAGGCCCTGGACAACGACGGCAGTGCCGATGTTGCGGTGACCGAGTGTTTGCTGGCGCGCGAGGCGGGCACCGGCACCCAAGTCGGCCTGCAGGCCTACGAAGTGGTCACCAATAATGATGGCACCACGTCCGAAGAGTTGGTGTTGCGCAAAGACACCCACGATGGCTTCGTCGATGATGTCCAGTATGCCGATGGCGGCAAGGGCGATGCCGGCGGCACCGGGTGGCAGTTGATCGAAGACTTCCTGGCGACCCCGGCCAATCGCAAGGTCTATGCGCGCATCAACACGGCGGTGGCGAATTTGTCGAATGCGGCCAATCACCTGACCGCGACCAACGCTTCAGCGCTGGCGACACGGTTTGGTTTGGACGCGACCCAGACCAGCGCAGTAACCAAGATCGCCCGCGGCATTGACCCCAGCACGGACGGGTTATTGGATTGGCCGCACGGGGATATCTTGCACTCCAGCCCGGTCGTGCTGCACTACGATGTCGGCGCCGCAACCCCCAGCAAACAAACGCTGTTTTACCTGTCCAATGACGGTCTGTTGCGCGCGGTCGACACCGCCAGCGGCTCCGAGCTGTGGTCGTTTATGGTCGACGAAGCGTTTTGTGCCTATGCCGCCGGTCCGAACACTGGGTGCACCGCGGTCTCCGGCGGCGCACAAACGCGCCTGGAAGCACGCTACCAAAACCCCGAAGGGGAGCACCTAATTTTGGCCGACGGACCGATGGCGCTGTACCTGGACGATGTCACCAACAGTGGCGATAACCGGCCCAACGGCGTGGTCCAAAGCGCCGACGGCGACGAGGCCATCTTGATGTTTGGCCTTCGCCGTGGGGGGCGCGCGTATTACGCGCTGGACGTGTCGGACCGGTTGCAACCCAAGGTCAAATGGAAGATCGATGCCGACAGCGGCGGGGCCTTTGGATTGCTCGGCCAGACCTGGTCGAAACCCAGCCTGGGCAAGTTGCGCGGTTACCACGACAACGCGCGGGTCCACAAGCCGGTCGCCATCTTCGCCGGTGGCTATGACCCGGTGTTCGATAAAGCCTACGAACAGCTGGAAGACCCAGCCGGGGTCGACACCGCCACCTATCCGCGCACGGCAAACGTCAACCAGGACGCCAGCATGGGTATTGGGGTCTACGTCGTCGATTTGCGAACGGGCGCACTGGTGCGCTGGTTCGGTCCGTCAACGGTGGCCGGGGTCAGCAACAGCTTCAGCACCTGGGACGCCTCGAACACGGCCTATGGCACGGACGAGGGCGCCATGGACAGCGCCATCCCCAGCGACTTGACCGCGCTGAACATGGATTTGGACACGCGAGGCTTCTTTGACGCCGCCTATCTAGGCGATTTAGCCGGCCAGGTTTGGCGGATCAACTTTTCGGGAATGGATGCCACGCGCTGGAATGTGCGCCATCTGGCAAACCTGACCGGCGATCAGCGCTTGGCAGATGCGGACATGACTCAGGTCGATTTGGCGCGGGCGATTTATTACCCGCCGGCTGCGCTGAAACACAAGGACTACAACATGGTCCTGGTTGGTACTGGGCAACAGGAGTTGCCGCTGTTACAGGAAACCCAGGATTACCTGTTCATGATCAAAGACGTCAACAAGTCGATTGATCCGGCCGACAGCTCGATCGTCGACGCCAGCGGTAACCTGAATGCGGCCTGGGTGTTTGGAGGCGCCGGTAACAGCTTCCAAACCGCGCTAACCCCCAGCACCGATAACGTTACCAGTGCCGATCAAACGCTGCTGACCGCCGCCAACGCCAGCATCGGCAATGCCGCCGTTGCCGGTTGGGCGGCGCCACTCCCCAAGGGTGAAAAGGCGACCGGGTCGGTCCAGGTATTTAACTGGGTGGCCACGCTGCCGACCTGGACACCGACGGCGACCTTGAATGCCTGTACGCCGGCCGGATTGGGTCAGTTGCGGGTGTTTGATTCTAAGCTCGGGAGCCCGCTGGTGATTGGGGTCGACAGCAATGACGATGGTCAAATCGACAGCTACCTGTACAAAACCAGCATTGGGCCCAAGGCCCGGGGTTACGTCGACAGCAGTGCCCTGATCTTTCAGGACGGCGAGGTCCGCCAGCTGATTAACGCTGACGGCCTGACTACCCAAAGTTCAATGATGAATGGCCTGGGCATCCAGCTTGAGTACTGGTATCGCGAGTTGGAAAATTAGTCCCAGGGCGTGTCGCCGGCGCCGGGCAGGGCGTTGGCGTCGTTGTCATCCAGGCTACCGCGACGGGCATCCACCAGGATCGCCGGGTAACCGACCAAGCGCGCCGATGAAGCTGGGTTTAACGCGATCGTAAAGGAGGGCACTCCGGCGGTGCCTTGGTTGCAACCGGCGCTGGCCGGGATCGGTCCGCGGTAGGTGCTCAGGGTCGGCGCGTAGTGCGTGCTGACGTCGCCGGGCAAGCTGTAGTTCAGCGCCGCCAAGGTGCAGGCATAGGCCCGTGAGTCGGCATAAAACTGTTCTTGGCGACCGGCGATGTCCAGCAGTGCTTGCTGTGCTTGCTGCTCGATTTGGTCGTTAATGTGGTTCTGGTAGGCCGGTATCGCGAAAATGCTGATGATGCCGATGATGGCCACTGCCACCAGTAGTTCAATCAACGAAAAACCCTGCTTAATCATGTGCTTCCCTCGTGTCTGGGGGTCACTTTATCGTCAATTCGTGCGGCTGGCGTCGGACCTTTCTGTTCAATGCTTGTCTAGGACAGTCGGGCGCGCGTACTCTAGCACTATGACAACAGCCAATGCCCGCCATCCAATCCGTGTTGTATCGCTATACACCGGCCTATCGCCCGAGTTGATTCGGGCCTGGGAAAAACGTTACCAAGCGGTTGAGCCGACCCGGACTGATACTGGACGACGCCTATACAGCGACAAAGACGTGGACCGTCTGAAACTGTTGAAACGGGCCAGCGACAACGGCCGGCGTATCAGCGACATAGCCGGTTACAGCAGCCAGGAATTGACCGAACTGATTAGCCAGGATCAGCCGATGGTAGCGGCGGTCGAGGCCGTCAAGCAGCCCGACGGGTCGGAGGTGGAAGCGCTACGCGCATCGATGATGGACGCCATTCGCGAGCACAACCCGGCGGCCTTGGATGCGTTGCTGTACCGCGGCTCGTTGCAGTTCACCTCACCGACGCTGATGGAGGATGTGGTCGCGCCGTTGCTGCGTAGCATCGGCGAAGGTACGCGCGAGGGCAGCTTGCGCATCTCCCACGAGCACATGGCGACCGCGCAAATACGGACTTTTTTGGGCGCGATGCGCCCCGCCAGCGTTGAATACCAAGAGGCGCCGCGGGTCATCATCACCACGCCGAGTGGTCAGCTGCACGAATTGGGCGCGCTGATGGTGTCGGTGACCTGTGCCAGCGAAGGTTGGATGCCGATTTACCTGGGCCCGAATACTCCAGCCGACGAGATCGCCGTGGCTGCGGTCGCCAGTGGTGCGATGGCGGTCGGGCTGTCGATTACCTATCCGGCGGATGATCCGCGCTTGCCCGGTGAATTGCGCCGGTTGCGCCGCCAGTTGCCGGACAATATTCCGATTTTCATTGGCGGGGCTGCGGTGCGCGAAAATTCGCCGTTGTTGCAAGAGCTGCACTCGCCCTACTTAAACAGTCTGCATGCGGTGCGTGACTACCTGGCCGAATTGCGCCAGGGGATTGAGGGCTATTAGATGACTGAAACGGAACTGGCCGCCAGTGCGGGCCAAACAGTCCCAGATATTCTGGCGAATGAGGGCATTATTTACCTGATCCGGATTAACGGGCTCGGCCTGTTAAAGGATGCCGGTGGCGCCAACCGAGTATTCAAAAGCGCGACCGCCGCCGGTACGGTGTTGGCGTCGATGGGGTTCGAGTCGGCGCAGGTGGTGCACCAATGTGCCTATGACGAAGTGATCGGCCATGAGCCGTTGGCGCCGGCGGATCGATTCATGAAGACCCCGATGGATTTAAGCGGCTTGAAACCGCTCGTTTAGCGCGCTTTTAAGGCGTTCGTAACCGGGTTCATTGGCGTCAATGACGCCGTGGCGCAGCATGAAGTCCATGATTACCAGGTTGCAGTTGTATTTAAAGTCGCAGGTGTGCTCGATACAGGCTCGCAGTCGCGGCATATCCCACAGCTCAAAGCGTTCGACTTCGCCGTCGTTGGGCGTCGGGGTCCAGCCGGCAGGGACTTCGATGTCGTACAGGTACAACGCATTGTTGCGTAGACCGCCGTCGCTGGCATGGCAGTAGCTCAGGATGCCCGCGGGCTGAACCGATATCGCACGGCTCATATCCAGCGCGGCTTCCTCTTCGGCTTCCTTGGCCAGCACATCGTCCGGGCTCATGCCGGCGGTCAGGCCGCCGCCGACCATGTTGTCCCATTGCCCTGGAAAGGTCGGCTTGGTTTGGCTGCGTTTGGCGACCCACATTTTTAGCTCGCCATGCTCGCGAACAAATCCATTGGCATGCACACCAAAAGCCTGGATGCCCAGGTAGGGCACACAGCCGCGCGGCACGGTCGCGACCATGCGCTGGTCGCTCAAGGTGTACAGGCCAAAGGCTTCGGTGTGCCAGCGCGTGGCAATCTGGTCGCGGATGTCGTTGCATAGCGCGTCCAGTTGGTCGCTGTTTTGGGCGTCCAAGGCCGGCCCAAAATGCTGGGAGGCTAAGGGGACCGCGGCGGGCGCCAAGTGACCGACGGCTTCGCCGCGAAAGTACCAGGGAGTTTGTCCGGGTAAGCTGGCACCGTTGTTGGCCCGGGTAATATGGGCCATTAATGCTGACAAACTCAGCATGCGGTGGCGTCGTGTTGGGGTGGCAGTATCATCAGCATAGGTCGCAAGTTTACACCGCTCTGACTCCGGTCGCGACACCCCATCGGGCGGGTTAGCTGAGGTCGACCTCGATGATGCCGTCGGTGTTGACGCGGGTGTCGAAGCGATCGGTGGCTTCGTAGGCGGGGGCGGATTTAGCATCGCCGGTACGAATATCAAAGCAGGCGCCGTGGCGAGGGCACTTGATACAGCCGTTTTCGATGGCGCCGCCGTCCAGTTCCGCATCATCGTGGGTACATCGATCCTCGAGGGCAAAGAACTCGCCGTCTAGGTTAAACACCAAAATAACCGCTTCGTCGAAGTCAAAGCGCTGGTAATCACCCGGCGCGATATCCGCCGCCGGTGCAGTGGAGTGCCACATGGTTAATTCCTTAAAACATTCCGGTTGCAAGAGCCGCCGCTTCAGACATGCGTGAGCGGTCCCAAGGCGGGTCGAACGTCAGCTCGACATCGACCACGTCGACCGGCAGTGCATCGAGTTTCTGTTTGATGTCCGAGACGATCACCGGGCCCATGCCACAGCCGGGCGCGGTCAGCGTCATCAGCACACGCAGGTGGGTGCGACCATCCAATAATTGCGACAGGCGCTTTTCGTAAATCAGGCCCAACTCGACGATGTCGACCGGTATCTCAGGGTCGTAACAGGTCCGCAGTTGGGCGTCGACGGCGGCCAAAATCGCCTCGTCGTTGGCGGCCACATCGGCAACCGCAGCGGCCGCCTCGGGTGGGCGTACGCCCAGTGCTGGCATGCTTTCGCTAGCGATTCGGTACAGGTTTCCCTGGTATTCCACGGTCAAGCTTTCGCCCAGCGCCTGGGTCACCTTGACCAGCGCATCGGCCGGCAATTCGGTGGCAGTGCCGGCCGGCACCCGGTTAGCCGCGACTACGCATTGCGCGCGCAGCGGATCACCGGCCTTAAGTTGGCTCAGTAGACTCACAGCAAGATGCCCATGGCGACATCAATGCCGGCGACCAATGCGTCAATGTCGCCACGGGTGTTGTAGATGCCCAGGCTGGCGCGGGTGGTGCCGTTGACGCCCATGGCCTGAAGGGCTGGCATGGCGCAGTGATGGCCCGTGCGCACGGCGATTCCTTGCTGGTCGAGCAACGTGCCCAAATCGGATGCGGCGATGCCGGCAATTTCAAAGCTGATCGCGCCACAGGCCGCGCCGGCGGTGCCAATTAAGCGCAAGCCGTCGATGGCTGCCAGTTCAGTCCTGGCATAGTCATACAGCGCCTGCTCGTGGGCCGCGGCGGCATCAAAGTCAAAGCTGTGCAGCCAATCAATGGCCGCACCCAGGCCGATGCCTTCGGCGATGGATGGCGTGCCGGCTTCCAGACGATAGGGCAGCACGTTATAGGTGCTGGACTCGAAGGTGACGTGATCGATCATGTCGCCGCCGCCTTGCCATGGTGGCAGCGTTTCGAGTACGGCTTCGCGGCCGTACAACACGCCAATGCCGGTCGGGCCGTACATTTTGTGGGAACTAAACGCATAAAAGTCACAGCCCAGGGCCTGGACGTCGACACGGTCGTGGGGCACCGCCTGGGCGCCATCGACCAAGGTCACGGCACCGGCGGCCCGGGCCTGAGCGCACATGTCCTTGACTGGAATGCGGGTGCCCAGAGCGTTGGACACGGCACAGATCGCGACCAGTGCGGCGCCCTTGGCCAGTTCCGCGCGGTACACGGATTGGTCCAATTCGCCGTTGGGCATGACCGGGATTTTGACCAAGGCCGCACCGCTGCGCTGGGCCAGCATTTGCCAGGGCACTAAATTGGCGTGGTGCTCAAGTTCGGAGACCAAGATGCGATCCCCAGCCGTCAGCCGCAGGCCGAAGGTCTGAGCGACCAAGTTAATGGCCTCGGTGGTGCCGCGGGTGAACACCACTTCGCGCTCGCTGGCGGCGTTAATCCAGTTCGCGACCTTGGTCCGGGTCGCCTCGTAGGCCTCAGTCGCCAGCTGAGACAGCTCATGCACACCGCGGTGCACATTGGAGTGGGTGTGCCGGTAGTAGTGATCCATGGCATCCAGCACCGCTTCGGGCTTTTGGCTGGACGCGCCGGAATCCAAATACACCAGCGGTTTGCCGTGGACTTGGGTCGACAGGATCGGGAACTGTGCGCGAATCGCTTCGACGTCGAAACTCATGCCAGCACGACCTCGGCCGCCGGCAGGGTCGTCGCCAAGCGCTTTTCAATGGCGCCGGCCAGGGCCTCGGAGGGCAGCGCCTCAGCGATTTGTTCGGCGAACGCAAAGGTCAGTAGGGCGCGTGCCTGGGCCAACCCGATGCCGCGCTGGCGCAGGTAAAATAACTGGCCCTCGTCCAGGTTGCCGACCGTCGATCCGTGCGACGCGGTGACGTCGTCGGCGTGGATCTGGAGTTCCGGTTTGGGGTTGATTTCGGCTTTGTCGGACAGCAGCAAATTGGCGTTTTTCTGTTCGGTTGCGCTTTTCTGCGCGTCCTTTTCGATCACCACCAAACCGTTGAACACGGCTTTGCCGCGACCGTCGGCAATGCCCCGGTAGTGCTGGGCCGAGCGCGTATCCGGGACCCTGTGCTCGATCCGGCTGTGGCTGTCGGACACTTCGCGGTGGTTGACGCAATACAGACCGTTGAGTCGCGTAAAGGCGTGTGCTGCGTTCAGCGCGACCTGAATTTCGTCACGGTGCAAGCGACCGCCTAAATCCAAGAAGTGGTTTTCAAAGCGGGCGTTTTCGGCGACGTCGGCGCGCGTTTGAGCGGTGTTGTAATCGTTCTTTGCGCTCATCAACTTGTAGCGTGTGACGCCGGCATCACGGCCGATATCAAAGCTTTGCACGCTGTTGACCAGGTTGCCGGCACCACCGGCGTGCTGTTCCAATACCGTCAGTTGGGCGTTGGCGGCGACCTGCCACTGGATGCGCGGTTGCGCGGCAACCGGGGCGTCTTCGGCGACGGACAAAAACAAACAGTGCAGTGGCATGCTGATGCCGGCGGCAATGTTGATTTGAATCAGCTGCGCGGCGGCTGCATTGGCGGCGCTGAAGCCATCACGTGCGGCCGGAACCCGGTCCCATTCCTGGGCGTTATCGCTGATGTGGACGCCATCGACGCGATCGGACAGGGCGCTGATAAATTGACCGTTAATCCAGACCAAACGCGCGGCCTGAAAACCGGGCACGTCGTGATCGGTTAAGCCGGTGGCGGTGGTGGCACGGGGTGCGGCGAACGCGGTGCTTTCAAGCGCGCGCAGCGACAGGTACTTCCAGCCTTCCAGGCGCGTCGTCGGCAACCCAATGGCGGCTAAGGTGTCGCCGGCGGCGGCGTTACGGCTGAGCCCTTGCAGGCTTTCAAGTGCACTCATGCGCTTTTCAGAAGGCCTTCATAGCCTTCTTTTTCCAGTTGCATGGCCAAGGTGAAGTCACCGCTGGCTTTGATTTGGCCGTCGGCCAAGACGTGCACATGGTCCGGTTTTACGTGGTCCAGCAAGCGCTGGTAGTGGGTCACCATGACAAACGAGCGGTGCGCCGCACGCAGGTGGTTAATGCCTTCGCCGACAATACGCAGCGCGTCCACATCCAAGCCAGAATCGGTTTCGTCCAACAGCGCCAGGGTCGGTTCCAGCAGTTGCATCTGCAAAATTTCGTTGCGCTTTTTCTCGCCGCCCGAGAAACCCTGGTTAATGTTTCGGTGCAGGAAGCTCTCGTCCATTTTCATCAGCGCCAGTTTTTCGCGAACCAGCTTCAAGAATTCAATCGGGTTGATTTCGTCCAGCCCCATGTGAGCGCGTTTGGCATTCAGGGCGCTTTTGAGCAGGTAAATGTTCTTAACGCCGGGCACTTCGACCGGGTACTGGAAGGACAGAAAGATGCCGGCACGGGCGCGCTCTTCGGGTTCCAGATCCAGCAGGTCCAAGCCCATGTAGGTGATGCTGCCGTCGGTGACTTCGTAGTCGCCGTGGCCGGCTAGCACGCTGGACAGCGTTGACTTGCCCGAACCATTGGGGCCCATGATGGCGTGGATTTCACCGGCGCCAACGCTCAGGTTTATGCCTTTTAAGATCGGTTTGTCGCCGACACGGGCGTGCAAATTTTTAATTTCTAACATGGGGAGTCCTTAGCCTACGGCGCCTTCAAGGGTGATGCCCAGAAGGGCCTCTGCTTCCACGGCAAATTCCATGGGCAGTTTTTGGAATACATCTTTACAGAAGCCGTTGACGATCATGTTCAACGCGTCTTCTTCGCTGATCCCGCGCTGGCGCAGGTAGAACAGCTGGTCGTCGCTGACTTTTGAGGTCGTGGCTTCGTGTTCGACCTGGGCGGTCGAGTTTTTCGCTTCAATGTACGGGAAGGTGTGGGCCCCACACTTGTCGCCGATCAGCAAGCTGTCGCACTGGGTGAAGTTACGCGCGTCGGTCGCACCCGGCCCCATCCGAACCAAACCGCGGTAGGCGTTTTGGCCTTGTTGGGCGCTGATGCCCTTGCTGATGATGGTCGAGCGCGTGCGCTTGCCGACGTGAATCATTTTGGTGCCGGTGTCGGCCTGCTGCTTTTTGCTGCTGACCGCGACCGAATAAAATTCGCCGACGCTGTCGTCACCCAGCAACACACAGCTGGGGTACTTCCAGGTCACCGCCGAGCCGGTTTCCAGCTGGGTCCAGCTGACCTTGGAGCGGTCACCGCGGCACTCGGCGCGCTTAGTGACGAAGTTGTAAATGCCGCCTTTGCCTTCGTCGTCGCCGGGGTACCAGTTTTGCACGGTCGAGTACTTGATCTCGGCGTCGTCCAGGGCGATCAATTCGACCACCGCTGCGTGCAGTTGGTTTTCATCGCGCATCGGCGCGGTGCAGCCCTCGAGGTAGCTGACGTGGGCCTGCTCTTCGCAAATGATCAGGGTGCGTTCGAACTGGCCGGTGTTTTGTTCGTTAATGCGGAAATAGGTCGACAGCTCCATCGGCGAGCGCACACCTTTGGGCACGTAAACGAACGAGCCATCGCTGAAGACGGCGCTGTTCAAGCAGGTGAAAAAGTTGTCTTCGATGGGTACGACGCTGCCCAAGTACTTTTTAACCAGTTCCGGGTGGCTGTGCACGGCTTCGGACAGCGGGCAAAAAATCACGCCGGCCTCGGCCAGCTTGTCTTTGAAGGTGGTGACGACTGACACCGAGTCGAACACCGCATCGACCGCAACCCCGGCCAACATTTTTTGCTCCAGCAATGGAATGCCTAACTTGTCGTAGGTTTCCAGCAGTTTCGGGTCAACTTCGTCGAGTGACTGCGGGCCATCGCCGGGCTTTTTTGGCGCGCTGTAATAGCTGATTTTTTGGTAATCAATCGGCGGAATGTCCAGATGTGCCCAGTCCGGATTTTTCATGGTCAGCCAGTGGGCATAGGCTTTCAGGCGCCACTGTGTCATCCACTCAGGCTCGCCTTTTTTAGCGCTGATGGCGCGCACGACATCCTCGCTCAGTCCGGGCGGAAAGGTATCGGATTCAATGTCGGTCACAAAGCCGGCCGCGTACTCGCGATCGACCAGGTCGTCTACCTTGGTTTCAGTAGTCATCATTCACCTGCAGGGTTGGGATGCGTTGCAGCTTCGGCGTCGCCAGTTCAGCCAGCGTGACGCTGCGAAGCAATTGGTTTATTTGAACGCTGACACGGTGCCAGTGATCCATGACGTGACAGTGGTCGGTCAGGTCGCACAGATCGTGGTCGGTCACGCATTCGGTGACACCGCTGGGGCCTTCGATGGCGCCAATGATGTCGGCCAAGTCAATTTGGCGAGCCGAGCGGGCTAATTGATAGCCGCCACGGGGTCCTTGAACGGAGTGAGTCAGTCCAGCCTTGGTCAACAGCTTTAACAGCTTGGTCACCGTGGGCTTGGGAATACGGGTGGCGTCGGCAATGCACACCGCGCTTTGCAAGGTGGGCGCAGCCACCGCAAGCCGCGTCAGCACAACCGACGCGTAGTCTGTCATTTTGCTTAGGCGAATCATGCGCAAGCCCCGTATTAACTCAACCGGCGACCATAATAGGACCGTTGCGGTCCTATTTCAAATAATTGTGAATAAATGCGCTTGAAATCAACCAGATGAGAATGGTTCGCGTTTGCGGATTGGTGCGTGGTTGAGCGCCGCATGAAAACGCCTATCGGGATTTAAAGTGAAAGTGACGCCGTCTTTGGGCGGTCGGTGGCGCCGAGTGTTGCTGGGTCACATCAAGCCCGTGCCGCGGCCTCTGCTCTAATACGCTGCATTAGGCTATGCAGCCCGTTCGAGCGGGTCGGCGACAGGTGTTGGGACAGGCCGATGTCGTGGATGAACTGCGGCTCGGTCGTGGCAATTTCGGCGGCCGGGGCGTCGCTGTATACGCGCAGCGCCAGTGCCACCAAACCCTGAACAATCGCAGCGTCCGAACCGCCACGGAATCTCAGGGTGTCACCGGAATCATCAACCGCTAGCCAGACCTGGGATTGGCAGCCGCGGATTAAATTGGCGTCGGTTTTGTCGGCGTCAGGCAACGATTCGAGCATGCGTCCAAGCTGAACCAGGTATTGGTAGCGTTCCATCCAGTCGCCGACCATGGAAAATTCGTCGGCGATGTCGCGTTGGCGCTGTTCTACAGTATTTGTCATGGTCCAAGTGTGCGGTCGTCATGGTGGCTTTTCAACCGTAAGCGGGCGGCGTTGTCTGGGTTGGGCGCCGGTTATATTGTCCAACACCGAGTAATTCCGGAGCGCAGCCATGCACGTGGTGATTTTTTACAGCCAGCGACGTTTAAACACGCCGGACTACGATATCTGGGCGGTAAAGATGGGCGCCGAGGTCGAACGCCAGTCGGGCTTTTGTCACGCTCATTCATTTCGCAATGCAGACGGTTTTGGGGTGACCCTGAGTTACTGGGTATCAATCGATAGTATTCGCCAGTGGGGGCGACACGCAGACCACCTCAAAGCCCAGGCCTATGGCCGTGGCGAAGGGTATGTGCGCTATCGAATCGAAATAGCTGAAATAACCTCGACGCGCGAGTTCGAGGCCGAACCACGCGTCGAGTGTTAGCGCTTACTTGCTGCTGTAGTACGCCGCCAGGTTGGCGATGTCGTCATCCGACAAGGCCGCCGCCATGCCGTACATGATGGCCGCTTGGTAGCCGGTGCGCTCTTGGCCGCGGTAGGCTTTCAGCGCGCCCTCAAGGTAGGCCGCGTTTTGACCGGCCAAATTCGGGTAGGTCGGCACCATCGAGTTGCCGTCAGCACCGTGGCAGCCGGCGCACATCATTGATTTAGCCTGACCGGCGGCGGCATCACCGGCGGTGGCTGCGAAGGGCGTCAATGCCAGTAATCCAATTAGAGCTAGTTTTTTCATTGTTCAAAAGCCTCAAAGTTGGTTGATCAGATAATCCAGTAGCAGTTGTACGTGACAATCCAGTGAGTCGACAAGGGGCAGGCTGCAATTATCCGCATCTAACACTAACCCAAGCTCGGTGCAGGCAAGCAAAACTTGCTCGCCCTGAAAGCCCTCGGCTAAGGCCTGAAAGCGGCCCCTGGATGCTTGGGTGACCCGCTCTTTAGCCAATTCGGTGTAGATAATGTCGTGCACCCAAGCCTGCTGCTCGGCGCTGGGGACTTCAATAGCGCAGCCACGCGCGCTCAAATAGTCGCGTAAAAATGGCTTGGCCATGGTGAATGCGGTGCCCAGCAAAAGGGTAGGCCGCCGACCCAGTGCCTGGGCAATGCCGTCGCCGATGTGTAGCACCGGCACGTCGACGTGGTTTTGGACCGCATCAATGCACAAGTGCAGGGTGTTGGCGCCGATCGCAATGGCGCCAGCCCCGGCCACTTCAAGTTCGCGTGCGCGTGCGCCGAAAAATTCGCCCAGTGCGTTCCAGTCTTCGGCGGCTTGGGCGGCGGCGATGGGCGCAAAATCGGCTGAATGAATAAGCATCGGTGCGCTGGCGATACCGCCGCGGGCGTCTTGGTAGGCGCGATTCAGTTTGGCGTAGTAGTGCTGGGTTGAGACCCAGGTAGTGCCACCCAATAGACCGATGGGTTTCATAATCCGTTACACTCCCATTTTCGTTTTTTCTGTGAGCATCATGAGCGACACGCCCCAGCACTTTATTGCCGACATCATTGCCGACGACCTTGCCAACCAAAAGCACGCATCCGTCCTTACGCGCTTTCCGCCTGAGCCCAATGGTTACCTGCACATTGGCCACGCTAAATCGATTTGTTTGAACTTTGGCGTGGCCGAACAGTTTGGCGGCCGAACCAATTTGCGTTTTGACGATACCAACCCGGAAAAAGAAGACCAAGAGTACATCGACGCGATCCGCGAGGACGTGCGGTGGCTGGGCTTTGAACCCGTCAGCGAGTGCTATGCGTCGGACTACTTCGACCAGCTTTATGCCTGGGCCCAGGACTTAATCGCTCGGGATTTGGCCTACGTTGATGAACTCGGCGCCGAACAGATGCGCCAATACCGCGGCACCCTGACCGAGCCGGGTAAGCCCAGCCCGTGGCGCGATCGCGCGGCGGAAGAGTCCTTGGTGTTGTTTGAAGAAATGAAGCAGGGCCAGCACGCCGAAGGCAGCTATATTGTGCGCGCCAAAATCGATATGGCGCACCCCAACATTAATATGCGTGACCCGGCGCTGTACCGAATCCGCCGCGCCCATCACGCCCGCACGGGCAACACCTGGAATATCTACCCGACCTACGACTTTGCCCACGGCCAGTCCGATGCGCTTGAATCTATTACGCATAGCCTGTGCACCTTGGAATTCGAAGACCACCGGCCGCTGTACGAGTGGTTTTTGGCGCAGTTGCCGGTGCCCTCACAGCCGCGGCAGATCGAATTTAGCCGACTGCAGCTGGAAAACACCCTGACCAGCAAGCGCAAACTGCTGTCCTTGGTCACCGAAGGCCATGTGTCCGGTTGGGATGATCCTCGTATGCCGACCATTCGCGGCCTGCGCCGCCGTGGTTACACGCCCGAATCCTTGCGTGACTTTTGCCAGCGCATTGGTGTCACCAAAAAAGCCAACACCATTGAAATGTCGCTGCTGGAAACCTGCCTGCGGTCGGACTTAGAAAACCGCGCGCGTCGCGGTTTCGCGGTTCAGGATCCGCTCAAGGTCACGATCACAAATTGGCCCGCCGGCGAGGTCTTGGACATTGACGCACCGTGGCATCAGCGAGTCCCGGAATTGGGATCGCGCACGCTGCGCTTTGACGGCACGCTGTACATTGATCGTGCGGATTTCGAAGAGATCCCGCCGCCGAAATACTTCCGCCTAAAGCCCGAGGGCTCGGTGCGCTTAAAGTACGGTTTCATTGTCGATTTTGAATCCATGGTCAAAGACGCCGACGGCCACATCACCGAACTCAAGGTGACCTACGACCCGGCCACGCGCTCGGGCCAAGACGAGTCCGGCCGCAAGGTCAAGGGCACGATCCAGTGGGCGCCGTCCGACGCGGTCGCCAGCGACCTGCGTTTGTACGATCGACTGTTTACCGAGACCAACCCCAAGGGCGAAGATTTGGCGGCCGAGCTGAACCCAGACTCGTTATCGATAAAGCACGGCTTGGTCGAGCCTGCCTTGGCGGCGGTCCCGGTCGGCGAGATTGTCCAGTTTGAGCGTGTGGCCTATTTCCGCAAAGACGAGAACAGCGCCGAAAAACCGGTGTTTAACCGCGCGGTGACCTTAAAAGACGGCTGGGCCAAGGTTCAGAAGAAGGGTTAGAAGCGGTAGCGCAGTCCCAGTGAAATGACGGCTTCGTTGTTGCGCTGGATCGTGGTTTTTTGGGACACGCAGGCGCTGTCGTCTAGGCACTGGGTTTGAGTTTCGCGTTGGATTAAACCGAGGTCGGCACTCAGATCCAGACGCCGGTCGCGGCCTAGGTGTTGAACCACCCCGATGCCCAAGTAGGGATGACCGCGTTGCAGGGCGTCCAAGCCGGTTTCACCGTCGTGCGAGCCAAAACTGCTTTGGCTGTCAATGACCACGCCGCCAGAGAAACGAAGGCCCAAAGGGCCCGCGGGGCTATCGGCGACAAAGGCGTCGCCGCCGGTGGTGGCGTTTAAGGTTTTGGCAGCCAGGTCGAGTTGATTGGGCTGAGTGCTCTCAGCCCATGCCGGAATCGCCAGCGCGAATATCGCAAGCCAACCCAAACGCATGTTCTCTCCTAGTTAGCTAAAAACTATAGCACTGGCAGAAAACATCGGGCTGTACTTTGGGTAAAACTGAGTACTACGAACACTTTTCGTGGGGGCCGCGCACGCGCCCTCGGGTTCGACATGGCAGTCGTTTTCGGCGATATTGTCGCGTCAATTTTAGAGGTCATGCATGCTGCACCACGTCGTACTGTTCACCGCCAAATCCCCGGAAAACGTGGATGCCATTGTTGAGGGTCTGCAACTGTTGGAACAGATCCCGGATTCCGAGCATTTGAGCATCAGCCGCAACATCAAACGCGACCAAATCAGTGACGCCATTGATGTCGTGGTGTTTGGGTTGTTCCGCGACGAGGCCCAGTTAGACGCTTACAAAACCCACCCGCTGTACCAAGCCTCGATTGATCGTGTGCGTCCGTTGCGTGACACCCGTTCAGTGGCTGACTTTTACCCCAAGGATTCGAAATGATTCGTTTAAGCTTGATTGTGACCAGTTTGTTGTTAGGCGCCTGCATCGGAGTGCCTTTTGTTCCCGGTATTTGAACTGCTGGCGGTCGCGTTAGCGATCGCAGCCCTGGGCTGGGCGATACATGACCGCATCGCCTTGACGCGCGCTCGAGCCATGGCCGACAGCGCTCAGTTCGTGGCCTCCGGTGCGCAAGAGCGTGTCGATGAGCTGGAAATGCGCTTGGAAGATGCCCAGGACACCATCAGTGACCTGAATCAGCAGCGCGCGGCAATCGAGGCTCGGGGCGAGCAGGTCCAGGCTAACTTCGAGGCCCAAAAAGTGGCCATGCGCGATGAATTTAAGTCCTTGTCCGCGCAAATTTTGGAAAGTCGCGAGAAAGCCTTTGAAGCGCGCTCGTCGGAAAGTCTGGGCACGCTGTTGGAGCCGCTGAAGACGCAAATTAAATCGTTCAGCGAGCGCACCGAGCAGATCAACAAAGACAACACCACGCACCATGCAACGCTGCAAAACGAACTGAAACAGCTTAAAGAGCTCAACCGAAAAATCACCGACGAGGCGTCGAACCTGACCCAAGCGCTGAAAGGCGACAGCAAGTTGCAGGGTAATTGGGGCGAGATGCAGGTCGAGCTGATTCTGGACCGCGCCGGGCTGACTAAGGGTTTGGAGTACGAGCGCGAGGTCAGCATTACCGAGGGTGAGCAGCGCTATCGTCCGGATGTCATCGTGCATTTGCCGGAGGGCAAGCACCTGGTGGTGGATTCCAAGGTATCGCTGAAAGCTTGGGTGGATGTGGTCAATTCGGACGACGAGGCGCTGCGGGTCGGCGCCATGGCGCGCCATTTGGACAGCATCAAAAAACACATCGATGGCTTGTCGAAAAAAGACTATGCCAAGCTTAATGGCCTACAGTCACCGGACTTCGTGCTGATGTTTATGCCGATTGAGCCGGCCTTTCAGGCAGCCTTCCAGGCCCAGCCGGACCTGTATCAGTATGCCTTCGAGCGCAATATTATTATCGTCGTGCCGTCGACGCTGCTGGGTATGCTGCGAACCGTGGCGAACATCTGGGCCCAGCAAAAACGCGGCGAAAGTGCCCGCCAATTAGCCGACGAGGCGACCAAGCTGCACGATAAATTGCGTGTCTTTAGCGAGCGATTCGAAGAACTCGGAAAGTTGATCGACCGCACTCAGGCTCAGTTCGATAAGACCCGAACATCGATTACCGGTCGCGGTGCGCTGGTGCGCACCATCCAGAGCTTTGAAGAAAAGGGGGTCCAGTTCAAAAAAGAACTGCCGGCCAGCCTGCTCGACGCCGAAGACGGCGAGGCGGTCGCGCCGCCAAAACTGGACTGACGTTACACTTGCATGAATAGCATGGACACCTGCTGCCAATGAGCGCTCCGCAAACCGCATTACCGGGCTGGATTGATTATGGCCTGATTCCCCTGACCAACTTGCTGTTGGCGTTTCTGGTCGCCGGTTGTTTGGTGCTGTTGATTGGCGAAAATCCGATTGAGGCGGTTCAGCTGATGCTCGAGGGGGCGCTCGGATTTGGTGAGGGCATCGGGTTTACCCTGTTTTACGCCACCAGCTTCATCCTGACCGGGTTGGCCGTTGCGGTCGCCTTTCACGGCGGGCTGTTTAACATCGGTGGCGAGGGCCAGGCTTACGTCGCCGGCTTAGGCGTGACCTTGGTGGCGCTCAGTTTCGACACCACACTGCACTGGTCGCTGGTGATGCTGTTGGCGATGGTCGCGGCGGCCTTGTTTGGCGGTTTGTGGGCGCTGGTGCCGGCCTGGCTCCAGGCCAAGCGCGGGTCCCACGTGGTAATCACGACCATCATGTTCAATTTCATTGCCTCATCCTTGATGGTTTATTTGCTGGTCAACGTGTTAAGCCCAGAGGGCTCGATGGCGCCGGAGTCGCGGACCTTTGAAGTTGACGGGCGCATCCCGAAGTTGGACGGCTTTATGCAATGGTTTGGTGTCGACATTGGTTCGGCACCCTTGAATGCCAGCTTCTTTGTTGCCCTAATTGCCTGTGTGGCGGTGTATCTGCTGATTTGGAAAACGCGGCTAGGCTACGAAATTCGGGCGTTTGGCGCGAATCCGACGGCGGCGGCCTATGCCGGTATTAACCCGGTTCGAATCACCCTGATTGCGATGATGCTGTCCGGCGCGTTGGCCGGTTTGATGGCGCTCAACCCGGTCATGGGTGACCAGGCGCGCTTGAATGTTGAATTCGTCGGCGGTGCAGGTTTCGTCGGTATTGCGGTGGCGCTGATGGGACGCGCCCACCCGGTCGGCATCGTGCTGGCATCAATTCTGTTTGGCATGCTGTACCAAGGCGGCGCCGAGCTAGCCTTCGAAAAACCCAACATCACTCGGGATTTGGTGATTGCCATTCAGGGCTTGGTGATTCTGTTTGTCGGTGCGCTTGAACACCTGACGCGGCCTTGGGTGGCGCGGGCCTATGCTCGCGTGGCGGGGGGCGAATAATGGAATGGTTTAACACCCTGATTTTGATTCTCGACAGCACGATACGGCTGTCGACGCCTTTGTTGCTGGCCTGTTTGGCGGGGCTGTATAGCGAGCGCGCCGGTGTTTTTGACATTGGCTTGGAAGGTAAAATGCTCGCGGCCGCCTTCGCGGCGGCGGCGATGGCGGCGGTTACCGGCTCGGCCTGGTTGGGATTGCTGGCCGGCATCGGCGCCTCGGTGGCCTTGTCCTTGGTTCACGGCTTTGCCTGTATTACCCACCGTGGCAATCAAATCGTCTCCGGCGTCGCGATTAACTTCGTGGCGCTGGGCATGACCGCGCTGCTGGGCCAAGCCTGGTTCAGTCGCGGCGGGCGCACGCCGGCTTTGGATTCGGATTCGCGTTTTGGCAATCTGACCTGGCCCGGTGCCGAGGCGTTGGCGGACGTACCGGTGATCGGTGGCATTTATTCGGAATTGTTGAGTGGCCATAACGGGCTGGTTTATGTGGCGTTTCTGGCGGTGCCGTTGACGGCCTGGGTGCTGATGAAAACTCGGTTTGGGCTGCGCTTGCGCGCGACCGGCGAGAACCCAGCGGCGGTGGATACCGCGGGTATTTCAGTGGCGCTGGTGCGTTACAAAGCGGTCATTTGTTGTGGTTTGTTGTGTGGTTTGGCTGGGGCCTATTTGTCGATCGCCCAGACCGCCGGATTTGTCCAAAACATGACCGCCGGCAAAGGGTTTATCGCGCTGGCGGCGCTGGTGTTCGCCAAATGGCGACCGGTTCAGGCGATGTTTGCGTGTTTGCTGTTTGGTGCGTTGGATGCAGTCGCGATTCGTATGCAGGGCGTTGACGTGGCGGGATTCGCGGTGCCGGTGACCTTTATCCAAGCCTTGCCGTACATTTTGACGGTGATTTTATTGGCCGGCTTTGTCGGTCGCGCGGTGCCGCCCAAGGCCGGCGGTGTGCCCTACGTGAAGGAACGTTAATCATGAGCCTACGTCAACTGGCCGAGAGCGCCCGCAGCAAAGCCCATGCGCCCTATTCTAACTTCCATGTCGGGGTTGCACTGGAAACCGTGGACGGTCAAACCTTTGTCGGGGCCAACATGGAGAACGCCAGTTACCCCGAGGGCTGGTGCGCCGAAACTACGGCGATTGCGCACATGCAAATGGCAGCACCGGGGGCGCGTATTAAGCGGGTATTGGTGCTGGGGCAGGGCGAGGGTGTATTAACGCCCTGTGGCGGCTGTCGTCAGCGCCTGTCCGAGTTTTCGAGTGCCGACACCCTGGTCGAGTGCACCAATTTAAAGGGTGACACCCGAACTTTTCGAATGGACGAGCTACTGCCCGCCGCCTTCGACCTTGACCCCAGCCATTAATTGACCCATCTCGGCGTCGCCGGCGCCGGGGGCCACTTCACCCATGATGCGGCCGTCGTACATTACCAAGACGCGATCCGATAGCGCTCGAATCTCGTCCAATTCAACCGACACCAACAAGATCGCCTTGCCCTGGGCACGCAGCTCCAACAGGCGCGTGTGGATGGCCTCAATTGCACCAATGTCCACGCCGCGGGTTGGTTGCCCGACCATTAACACATCCGGGTCCTGCTCAATTTCCCGAGCGATCACCATTTTTTGTTGGTTACCGCCTGAAAAGCTGGCCGTTTTTAGGCGTGGGTTGGGCGGGCGCACGTCAAAACGGCGCATTTGCTCGGCGGTCTGTTCGATCAATTTTGAGCGCCGCAGAAAGGCGCCGGCCCCGACCTTGTAGTGGTAGCCCAAAATCGTATTTTCGTTGGCCTCGAACTTGGTCACCAGCCCCATGCGGTGGCGATCTTCGGGCACGTGCCCAAGGCCCTTTTCACGGCGCCGGGTTGGGTTTGAACGTTTGGCCAAGTCGACGCTGCCGGCATCCAAGGTCAGGCTGCCGCTGTCGGCGGTGTAAATGCCCCCAAGGATTTCCAATAATTCGGACTGTCCGTTACCCGAGACACCCGCAATGCCCAGTATTTCGCCGGCGTGCAGCTCAAAGCCAATGTCTTTGAGGCGCTGCACGCCGCTGTCGTCGGTGTAGTTCAGGTCGCTGACCGCCAGCTTGCAAGGGCCGGGCTGATGCTCGGACTTGTCCAGTGAAAAGCTGACGTCACGCCCGACCATCCATTCGGCGAGGGCATCGGTGGTGGTGTCGGCGGTGTTCATGTGGGTGACAATCTCACCGCGGCGCATGACCGATACGCGATCGGTGATGGCCATGATTTCGCGCAATTTGTGGGTGATCAGCACCACCGTTTTGCCCTGCTCGCGCAGCCGCTCCAAGACCCGAAACAGTTGCCCGGCCTCCTCGGGGGTCAACACCCCGGTCGGCTCGTCCAAGATTAAAATGTCGGCGTCGCGGTAAAGCGCTTTAAGGATCTCGACGCGTTGCTGGGCGCCAATTGGCAGCTCACCGACCGGCTTATCCAAGTCCACGTTCAGGCCGTATTCCTGTTGAATCTGTTCGAGCTTGCGCCGCGCATCCGTCAGGCCGCGATTCAGCAAAAGCCCACCTTCCATGCCCAGCAACACGTTCTCCAGCGCCGACAGGTTTTCCACCAACATGAAGTGTTGATGGACCATGCCGATGCCCAGCGCGATGGCCTGGGCGCTGCTGCGGATGCTGACGTCCTGTCCTTTGACTCGTATTTGGCCGGCGTCGGCTTCGTAGAATCCGTAAATGATCGACATTAGAGTCGATTTTCCGGCGCCGTTTTCACCAACAATCCCGTGCACCGTGCCGCTTTCAATCGACAGGTTGATGTTTTGGTTGGCCTTGACGGGTCCAAAGGACTTACTGATGCCAATCAGCTCTAATGCGGTCATGTGATTTCCGGCTGGTCAAAAAAAATGCGCTGCTCCATAGGAACAGCGCATCGGGATTAGCGCGAGGGACTTACAGCGGGCAGCTGTTGTCGCTCATGTAATCGTGAACGCTGATGTTACCGTTGATAATGTTGTTTTTAGCAGTTTCGACTGCGGCACGCATCTCATCGGTGATCAGAGCTTGGTTATTTTCGTCCAAGGCCCAGTCAACGCCACCTTCAGCCAGACCCAAAACGCGGAAGCCAGTGCTCCATGCGTCGTTTTTGTAGTCCATGAAGGCTTCGTAAACGGCGTTGTCGACACGCTTGAGCATGCTGGTCAAAACTTTGCCCGGGTGCAGGCCGTTCTGGTTAGAGTCAACGCCAATGCCCAAGATGCCGGCGTCGGCTGCGGTCTGCAAAACACCAAAGCCGGTGCCGCCTGCGGCTTGGAACACCACGTCAGCGCCACGATCGATCTGTGATTTTGTTAACTCGCCACCTTTAACCGGATCATTCCAGGCCGCGCCGGTGTTACCGGTCATGTTGCCGAATACTTCCGATGCGCCGGCCGCAGCTGCGCCTTGCTTGTAGCCACATTCAAAGCGACGAATCAGCGGAATATCCATGCCGCCAACAAAGCCCACTTTTTGGGTGGTCGATGCCATGCCCGCCAGCAAGCCGACGAGGTAGCTGCCTTCGTGCTCTTTAAACAGGATCGAGCGCACGTTGGGTTGGTCAACGACCATGTCGACGATGCCAAAGGCCGTGTCGGGGAATTCAGCGGCGACTTTTTCAACGGCTGAACCGTGGCTAAAGCCAATCGCGACGACGGGGTTAAAGCCTTTGCGCGCGAAGTTACGCAGGGCTTGTTCGCGCTGGGCGTCGTTTTGAATCTCAAAATCGCGGTAGCTAACGCCGGTTTCATCTGCGAAACGCTCGGCGCCCGTGAAGGCCGCTTGGTTGAAAGATCCGTCGTTTTTGCCGCCAAGGTCGTAGACCACTGCGGGATTGAGTTCGGCAGCTGCCGCACTCAATGACAGGGCCGCGCCGATGGCGACGGTAAAGGCTTTGCGCAACATGAAGGTGTGCTCCGTGGTAGTTGTTTTAATTAACCGGTTGAAAGTACACCGGCCGGGCGATTAAAAAAAGCCTTGGCCGGTGTCGCTGAGTTTAGTGAACCAGATCCGCGACCATGTAAGCGGTCGCCGCCGACAGCGTCCAGCCGAGGTGGCCGTGGCCGGTGTTGTAAAAAACGCCGGGGCGACTACCGGCCATCACGCGCGGCATCATGTCCGGCATCATCGGGCGCAGTCCCGCCCAGGGCACAACCTGATCGGTTTTAACGCCGGGGAAGTGGCGCTGGGTCCAGCGCAGCAACGGCTTGATGCGGTCGGCGCGGATGTCTTTGTTGGCACCGTTGAACTCGGCGGTGCCGGCGACGCGGTAACGGTCCGGCCCAAGGCGGCTGGTGACAATCTTGGCATCGTCGTCGTTCAGGCTGACCCAGCCACAGGCGTCTTGCGAGGCTTGGTCGGGCATGTTGACGGTGATGCTGTAGCCCTTGACAGGGTATATGTTGATGCGATCGCCCAGCTTTGCCGCGATTGCGCGACTGCCAACGCCGGCGCACACGACGACGGCATCGAAGTGGTCCTGCTCACCCGTGGCATAGGTCACGTAGACGCCGTTTTTGGTCACCAGGTCGACGATTTCGTGCTCGAACTTGTAGTTGACGCCGCGCTTTTTGTTGGCGCTTTCGAGGCCGCGGCAGTACTTGTGAATATCGCCGTTAAAGTCCGACTCGGTAAAAAATCCACCGACCAGATCGCCGTGCAGCGTCGGTTCCAGCGCGCGGATGTCCTCGGGTGTCAGCACGCTGCGCTCCAGCCCGCCTTTCTTCAGTAACTTGTTGACGCCGATGCCATGATCGAAGCCTTTTTGGGTGGCACAGATGTGCAGCATGCCGCGGTCGGTGCGGTCAAAATCAATGTCGCCCTCGCTGGCCATCCGGGTCAGGTGTTCGCGCGCGGCCAACGCCAAGCGTACCGTGTTGACGGTGTTCTTTTCATAATGGCGCATGGCGTACAGGAATTCGGCGAACCACGAGTAACGGTGCCAGTTCGGCATCAGGTTCATTTTCAGCGGGGCTTCTTTTTCAAACAGCCACTTGATGCCTTTGGCGATGGTCGAGGGGTGGTTCCAGGTCTCGGCGTTGCAGGCGGACAGCTGGCCGCCGTTCGCAAACGAGGTGTCCATTCCAGAATAGCGCTCACGGTCAATGACGGTCACTTCGTGGCCTTTGTCAGCGAGGGCGTAAGCGGTGGTTGAGCCGGTGATTCCGGCGCCTAAGACAGCAACTTTCATGGTGTTTCTCCGTTCAGTGGGCGGCACAGTGCTCTGTGCGTCGCCCCTCTGTCACGGTACCTGAGAGTGTCACCCGTCCTGCGGGCTTGCTCCTTCGGTGGGCACTCGAAGTGCCGCTCTCCAGATGTTAGGTGGTTCGTCAGCGGTCCCTTGGCCTGAGAGATTCCGGGGTCGTTGCTCCTTCGGCGCGGCGTTTATTAGTGCCGACTCTCCCGCTGACTGGATGTAAGTGTCGGCGAAAAGGTCGCCTGTGTCCATGGCGTTAGCGGTAACCCTTGGCTTGGAGATTAAACAAATGCGCGTAACGCCCGTCCAACGCCAGCAATTTAGCGTGATCGCCGCGTTCAATGATTTGGCCTTGGTTCATGACCACAATTTGATGAGCGTGGCGCACGGTGGAAAAGCGGTGGCTGATTAGAATCGCCATTTTGTCACGGGCGTAGTCACGAAATCGTTCGAAAATATCCGCTTCGGCCTGGGCGTCCATGGCCGCGGTTGGCTCGTCCAGTACCAGTAAATCGGCACCTTCGCGCATGAATGCGCGGCTCAACGCAATTTTTTGCCACTGGCCGCCGGACAGCTCCTGACCGTCTTTGAACCAGCGGCCCAGTTGGGTGTGATAGCCGCGGCTCAGGTCGCCAATAAACTTGGCGGCTTCGCCTTGTTCGGCCGAGGCTTTCCAGCGCGCTTCGTCGTTGAAGCTGGAGACGTCACCGGCACCAATGTTTTCACCAACCTGTAATTGGTAGCGCACGAAATCTTGAAAAATAACGCCGATCCGAGTGCGCAGGGCTTCGACGGACCACTCCATCAGGTCATTGCCGTCAAGCAAGATGCGCCCGGCGGACGGTCGATACAGCCGCGTCATCAGCTTAATCAATGTGGTCTTGCCGCTGCCGTTTTCGCCAACAATGGCCAAGGATTGCCCGGGCTTTAGGTGCAAGTCGATGTGGCTTAGGGCATCGCGCTCGGTCCCGGGGTAGCGAAAGCTGACATTTTCAAAGCGAATGCCGTCGCCGGGCAAGTCGCCCTGCGTGCGCACGCCCGGCTCCATCGCCACCGGCTGCTCTAAATACTCGTACAGGTTGGACAGGTAGAGGTTGTCCTCGTACATCCCGGAAATGGCGGTGAGCATGGCGCTGACGGCCGATTGACCTTGTTTGAACACCAGTAAGTACATGGTCATCTGGCCCAGTGTCAGGGTCCCCGCGGCGGTTTCAAAGACGACCCAACCGTACGCAAAGTAGAAGGCCATCGACCCCAGCAGGCCGAGCACAAAGCCCCAGCCTTCGCGGCGCAGTGTCAGTCGGCGGTCCTCGGCAAAGAGTTTTTTGAAGATCGCCTTGTAGCGTCCCAGCAGCGTCGGCCCGAGGCCGAACAGCTGGACCTCTTTGATGCTGTCCTCGCGGGCCAGCACGGTTTCCAGATACATCTGCATGCGCGTGTCGGGGGAGCGCCAGCGGAACAGTCGAAAGGCCTCGCCGGAAAACTTGGCTTCGGACACAAATACCGGCAACGCGCCAATGATCAGCAGCAACAGCGCCCAGGCGCTGAACTGAAATAGCAGCACCGAAAATGACGCGATCGAAATGGCGTTCTGAATCAGGCCAAAGGTCTTGATCACCAGCGCTAACGGGCGCTGGCTGGCTTCGCGCCGGGCCCGGGTCAGTTTGTCATAAAACTCGCTGTCCTCGAATTGGGTCAGCGAGAGGGTTTGGGCCTTGTCCAAGATCATTTCGTTGACGCGCTGGCCGAGCATGGCGCGCAGCAGCGATTGCGCCGCCGCAAGCCCGCGCTGGGCGGCGGCCAAGGCCACCACCAGTCCCGCCTCGACACCGACCCAGGTATAGACCGTGCCAAGGTCTTTTGGACTCGGGGCTTCCATTGCACTGACCACCGCGTCCACAATGAGTTGGCCGACATAGGCGATGCCCGCGGGTAACAATCCGGCCACCAATGTCAGCGCGCCAAGCACGATCGCCAGCGTTCGTGAGGTCTCCCAGACCAGGATTAATGCGCGTTTTGAATAGCTGAATACACCAAGAAAATTACGTGGTGAACTTGGGTCTGGCTGGCTCATGCGGTCACTTGCGAACGAAAGGAATGGATATGCTGACACCAACTACCCCCGTCGGTCGAGGGGAGTTTATCGCCATGCAAGCCTGCATGATTGCCCTGGTCGCGATGAGCATCGATGCGGTGCTGCCGGCGTTGGGGGTGATTTCGGATGACTTTGCCCTGACCGATCCGAATCAGCGTCAATGGGTCATCGGGACTCTGTTTTTGGGGATGACGGCGGGGCAGTACTTTTATGGTCCGCTGACCGATCGCTTCGGCCGTCGCCACGTGTTTTTCGCCGGCCTTGCACTGTTTCTAGTCGGCGGCGCCATGGCCGCCATGGCCGACAGCTTTGAGTCGTTGATGGCGGGGCGATTGATTCAGGGCATCGGCGTGGCCGGCCCGCGCATTGTCAGCCAGGCCATGATTCGCGACCGTTTTTCCGGGGTCGAAATGGCCAAAGTCAGTTCGCTGATCATGACGGTGTTTATTGCGGTGCCGGTGTTTGCCCCCAGCATTGGCCAGGTCGTGCTGTGGTTTACCGATTGGCGCGGAATTTTTTGGGGGCTGCTGGTGGCCGGCCTGACGGTCGGGGTCTGGGTTGGGCTGCGTCAGCCGGAAAGCTTGCCGGCGCCGCGCAGTTTACGCCTGTCCAGCATTCTAAGCGCGACCTGGGAAGTGTTGTCCAATCGGGTCGCGCTGTGTTGCACCGTAGCGGTCGGCTGCACTTTTGGCACGCTGGTTGGGTTTTTGATGTCCTCCCAGCAGATCTACCAGGAAACCTTTGGCGTCGGCGACGCCTTTGCGCTGTATTTTGGCTTGGGTGCGCTGTCCGTGGGGGTCGCCAGCTTCGCCAATTCGATCTGGGTTGAGCGCTTTGGTATGCGTCGGACCTGTTTGACCGCGCTGGCATTTTGTACGGTTTGGTCCGCTTTGTTTGCTGGACTGGATCACATTTCTGGCTTGTCGTTATGGCAATTTATGGTCTTCGTTATGCCGCTTTTTTTCTGTTTGGGGCTGTGTTTTGGCAACCTGACGGCCATGGCGATGGAGCCGATGGGTCACATTGCCGGTACCGCGTCGGCAGTAATCGGGACCTTAAGTTCATTGATCTCGGTGCTGGGCGGGGGTTATATCGGGGGTCTGTACGACGGATCCTTGGTCGGTGTGCTCAGCGGATTTTCGCTGGGCTTGCTGGTGGCACTGTTATTTACCCTAGTGTCGGGTGTCACCGCTGGTCAGGCGATGCAGAAGGCCATAGAATAGGCTTCCGATTGGAGGCAGTTACCGACTAGTTGGTTTTTTAGCCTCGTATCGCCCAAACCACTTTTTATAGAGGGCAACACCATGTCAAAAGGGCACTCATTACAAGACCCTTACCTAAACGTACTCCGCAAGGAACGTGTTCCGGTCTCCATCTTTTTGGTCAACGGCATTAAGCTGCAGGGCCAAATCGAATCTTTCGATCAATTCGTTGTGCTGCTTAAAAATACCGTCAGCCAGATGGTTTATAAGCACGCGATTTCGACCGTGGTGCCGGCCCGAAACGTCAAGCTGCCGATGCCTGGCGCCGAAGACGAGATCGACGCGGAAGAGGAAAAGCCCGCGCGCAAGTTCGGTGAACACAATCTGAAACCGCTCGACGAGCAGGAATAAGCGCCATTAAAACGGTTTTGATTACAGGCGGCGCCGGCTTTATTGGCTCCGCCGTCGTGCGCCACGTTATTGCCTCCAGCGATTGGCGGGTGGTGGTGATGGACAGCCTGACCTATGCCGGCAACCTGGCGTCGCTAGCTTCGGTCAGTGACAATCCACGGTTCGTGTTCGAACAGGTTGACATCTGTGACGAAGCCGAGGTCAATCGTGCGTTTGACCAGCACCGGCCGGACATTGTCATGCACCTGGCGGCGGAATCCCACGTGGATCGCTCGATTGATGCGGCCGAGCAGTTCCTGCAGACCAACATCATGGGTACGTTCCGGTTGTTGCAGGCGGCACGCAAGTTGATGGATCAAGGGCACGCGCTGCGCTTCCATCACATCTCGACCGACGAGGTCTACGGCGATTTGCCCAACGACGGCAGCCTGTTCGATGAAACCACGGGGTACGATCCGTCGTCGCCGTATTCGGCCAGCAAGGCCGCGTCGGATCACTTGGTCCGGGCGTGGCGGCGAACCTTTGGCGTGCCGGTGGTGGTGACCAATTGTTCGAATAACTATGGCCCTTATCACTTTCCGGAAAAGCTGATTCCGCTGACCATCCTGAATGCGTTGGCGGGAAAGTCGCTGCCGATTTATGGCGACGGCCAGCAAGTCCGGGACTGGCTGTACGTCGAGGACCACGCTCGTGCGCTGTGGTTGGTGGCGCAACGCGCCGAAGTCGGTCAGACCTACAACATCGGTGGCCACAACGAGCGCACCAACCTGGACGTGGTTAACGCGCTGTGCGCCTTGCTGGACGAGTTGGCACCCAAAGAAACCCCCTACGGCGAGCAAATGGTGTTCGTTCGTGACCGCCCCGGCCACGACCGTCGCTACGCGATTGATGCCTCAAAAATACAGGCGGAACTGGATTGGACGCCGGACGAAACCTTCGACACTGGGCTGCGAAAAACCGTCGAGTGGTTTTTGGCCAACTCGGCTTGGACCGATCAGGTCCTGGACGGCAGCTACCGACTCACACGACTGGGCCACGTTTAAGTGTTTTTTGAACGCGAGACCGGGGGCGAGCGCGTCCTTGGAATACAGATCGTTAATCCGCGGCGCGATGCCCAAGACGATTACAACGAATTTAAAGAGTTGATGCTGTCCTCGGGCGGTGAGCTGTTGGAGATCGTCAGTTTGCGCCGTGACATGCCGCGCCCCTCGACCTACTTGGGCAAGGGCCAGGTCGAAGAGCTGGCGGATAAGGTCGCGGATATGGAAGTCGACCTGGTGATCTTTGATCGCTCTTTGAGCCCGACCCAGGAAAAAAACCTCGAGGCCGCGTTGATGGCCCGGGTACTGGATCGTACCGGGCTGATTCTGGACATCTTTGCGTCGCGCGCGGCCACGCACGAGGGCAAATTGCAGGTCGAATTGGCCCAGTTGGAATTCGTCCGTACGCGCCTGATTCGAGGTTGGACGCACCTGGAGCGCCAAAAAGGTGGTATCGGGTTGCGTGGTCCGGGTGAAACCCAGCTCGAAACCGACCGCCGCTTGCTTAATGTGCGTGTCGATACGATTAAAAAACGCCTGGAAAAAGTCCGTGCCTCGCGTGCTCAAGGGCGGCGAGCACGTGAGCGCTCGGAAACACCGACGGTGGCGCTGGTGGGTTACACCAATGCGGGCAAAAGCACGCTGTTTAACCAGGTCACGCGCGGCACTGTGTACGCCGCGGACCAGTTGTTCGCGACGCTCGATCCGACCCTTCGCCAGCTCGATATGGGCGGCGGCGGGCATGCCGTAATCGCCGACACGGTCGGTTTTATTCGTGATCTGCCGCATTCGCTGGTACAGGCCTTCCACGCCACGCTAGAAGAAGCCGCACTGGCGGATCTTTTGTTGGTGGTTGAAGATTGCGCGGATCCGGAACGCGACGATCGGCGTTATCACGTCGACCAGGTTTTGGGCGAAATCGGCGCGGCGGATATCCCGACGTTGCGGGTCTACAACAAGGCTGATCTGCATGCCGATGCGACCTTGGGCCGGGTCGATCGTGACGATCAGGGCGTCGCCCATACGGTCTGGGTGTCGGCCCTGACAGGGGGCGGTTTAGATGTACTGCGCACGGTGATTGGCGAGCGCGTTGACGCCGGCGTCGCGCGTCATCGCTTACTTGTCCCGGCCTCGGGTGCGCGCGCCCGGGCTGCCTTGCACGACGCCGGTGGTGTCCTCAACGAAAGTTATTCGGACGCCGGCGAGTACCAACTCGACATTGAGCTGGCGGATAAGCAGTGGCAGCGTCTGCGCCGCGAGCACGAGCTGGATCAGTGGTGCGTCGACTAGCGCCTTGAAAGCGGCGGCGCGCGTCCCATTAACATTAGCAAGAACGTATTAACCAACTATCACGGGAGCCTTCAATGGCGTGGAACGAACCGGGCGGCGGAAATAAAGATCCGTGGGGCAATAAAGGCAACAACAACCAAGGTCCGCCGGATCTGGATGAAGTTGCGAAAAAAGTGCAGGAAAGCCTAAACAAGATTTTCGGAGGCAAGTCCGGCGGTTCGGGCGGTAGCGACGGCGGTTCTGCGCCCAGCTTCCACTTGGGCGGTGGCGTGCTTGGCCTAATCGCGGTGGTCCTGTTGGGCGGCTGGTTCTCGTTGGGGCTTTACGAAGTCGATCAGCAAGAACGCGCTGTGGTGTTGCGCTTGGGTGAGTTCTACGAAACCAAGGCGCCGGGCTTGCGTTGGAACCCCTTGATGATTGACGAAGTCAATATCGTCAACGTGACCCGCGTGCGGACCCACACCACCCAAGGCTTGATGCTGACCCAGGACGAAAACATCGTTGATGTGAATCTGGCCGTTCAGTACGTCATTGGCGATCCGCAGGAATACCTGTTGAACGTGCGTGACCCTGAAGTCAGCCTGACTCACGCGACTGACTCGGCACTGCGCCATGTGGTCGGCAGTGTCGCATTAAGCCCGATTCTGTCTGAAGGCCGTGAGGCCTTGGGTACCGACATCCGCGTGCGCTTGCAGGAATACCTGGATCGTTACCAGTCCGGTCTGCGCGTGGTTCAGTTGAACCTTGAGTCAACCCAGCCGCCCCAGCAGGTGCAGGTCGCGTTTGATGACGTGATCAAGGCGCGAGAGGACGAGCAGCGGGTTAAAAACCAAGCTGAAACCTACGCCAACGGTGTGATCCCGGAAGCGCGAGGTCGTGCTCAGCGTGTCCTTGAAGAAGCCAACGCGTACAAAGAGCAAGTGATTGCCCGAGCACGTGGTGAAGCCGATCGTTTCCGTGCCGTTTTGGCCCAGTACGAAGCAGCCCCCGAAGTCACACGTCAGCGTCTGTACATCGAGGCGGTTGAAGAAGTCATGGCCAATTCGTCCAAGGTCTTGGTCGACGTAGATGGTGGCAATAACATGATGATGTTGCCGCTGGACCGCCTGGCTCAGGCCGGCGCCGGCAGTGCGGCCTTGAGCTCGCGTGCTAATACCAACATCAGTGGCTCCAGCAACGATCTGACCCAGCGTGACATCCGTAGTTTGACCGACCAGGTCATTTCGGAAATCCGAGCGCGTCAGGCTGACACCACTACACGAGGAGATCGCTAATGAGTGCGGGTCGTTTAAACCTATTAGCTATCGTTGCGGTCATCGTGGTGATGGTCATCAGCAGCAGCGTTTACATCGTCAACGAACGTGAACGTGCGGTGCTACTGAAGTTTGGTGAAGTCGTCGACAGTGATGTCGAGCCGGGCTTGCACTTCAAATTACCGATCGTCAACGACGTCAAGCGCTTCGAAGCGCGACTGATGACCTTGGATGCTCGCCCGCAGCGTTACCTGACGGCGGAAAAGAAAGGCCTGATCGTCGACAGTTACGTTAAGTGGCGTGTGGCCGACACCGGTCGTTACTACACCGCCACCGGCGGCGACGAGTTGGAAGCGAACCGCTTGCTGTCATCGCGTGCGGACAACGGACTGCGTAACAAGTTTGGTGAGCGCACGGTGCGTGAAGTGGTCAGCGGTGAGCGTGATGAGCTGATGGCAGAAATCACCAAAGAACTGAACTCGATCGCACGGACCGAACTGGGCATAGAGATCTTGGACGTTCGCGTCAAAGCGGTCGACTTGCCGCCGGAAGTGTCGAACGCCGTCTACAGCCGTATGGCGTCGGAGCGTGAGCGTGAAGCGCGTGAGTTGCGCTCGGAAGGTCGTGAGGCCGCCGAGGGTATTGAAGCGGATGCGGATCGTCAAAAGACCATCATCGAAGCCGAAGCCTACCGTACGGCCCAGGCGACTCGCGGTGAGGGTGATGCATCAGCAGCCCAGATCTATGCCGAGGCATTCAACCTAGACAAAGAGTTCTATGCGTTTTATCGCTCAATGAGTGCGTACCGCTCCTCGTTTGCGAATAAGGACGACATGTTGGTATTGGAACCGGATTCGGACTTTTTCCGCTTCCTGAATAACCCATCGCCAGATCAGTAAGGCCTGGTTGACGCAACTAAGCCGGCCGTGTGCCGGCTTTTTTGTGGGTCAAATTTGCGTCAAGTCAAATAAAGTTAGTGAGAATCGTTTGCATTTAGAGTTGTTCTAGCTATACTGCGAATCGTTCTCATTAACGTGTTGGAAGAGTGTTATGTTGAAATCGTTAGTCGCTGCCAGTTTGCTGCTGGCGCTGGGTGCCCAGGCCGCAGGTCAGGTCAACGTTTATTCGGCTCGTAACGAGGCCCTGATCTTGCCGCTGTTGGAACAGTTCGAAGCCAGCACTGGCATTGATGTGCGCCTGATTACCGGCGGCGCCGATGAATTGGTCACCCGGATGAAGTCCGAGGGTGTCGCAAGCCCCGCGGATGTGTTTATTACCGTGGATGCGGGCCGCGCCCAGCGCGCCAAGCAAGCCGGGGTGCTGGCTAAATTGGGTGATCAAGATTTCTTGTCGCGTGTGCCGGCGCCATACCAGGACGCGGACAATGAGTGGGTCGCGCTGTCGTTGCGCGCACGCACCATTTTCTATTCGAAAGCGCGCTTTGATCCAAGCCAAATTAGCCACTACGCCGACCTTGCCGACCCCAAGTTTAAAGGCCAGCTGTGCATCCGCTCATCCGGCAATATCTACAACCAGTCGCTGACCGCGGCTCAAATTGAACACCAGGGGGATGCCGCCGCACTGGACTGGGCGCGCGGTATGGTCGCCAACATGGCGCGCAAGCCAAGCGGTGGTGACACCGACCAGATTAAGGCAGTCGCCGCCGGGCTATGTGACATTGCGGTCGCCAACACGTACTACTTTGGACGTTTGGCGGCCAGCGAATCGGCCGACGACCAAGCTGTGGTCGATGCGGTCGGGATGATTTGGCCGGACCAGAGCGGCGCCGGTACCCACGTCAACGCGTCGTTGGCCGGGATCGCCAGCTATTCGCCGAACCGTGACAATGCCGAAGCGCTGTTAGGCTTCCTACTGTCGGACGCGGCTCAGACCTTCTACGCCGAAATTAACCACGAATTTCCGGTCGTCACCGGGGCGCTGCCGTCTAAGACCATGCGTAACTTGGGCGCCTTTAAGGCGGACGGCTTGTCATTAGAGGTGCTGGGCGTGAATAATCCGGCCGCAGTTAAGTTGATGGACAAGGCAGGTTGGCTTTAATTTCACCTAGACAGTTAAACCCGGTAACACTGGTCGCCTTGGCGGCCGGTGTTTTGGTGTGTGTACCGATTATCACCATCGTTTGTATGGGCCTGTTCGGTCAGTCCGATGTTTGGGCGCACTTGGTTGATACTCGGCTGCCTCAATACCTGTCCAACTCATTCGGTTTGGTCGTCGGTGTCAGCCTTGGGGTGGTGCTGTTCGGGGTGCCCAGCGCAGCCTTGGTCAGTCTGTGTGACTTTCCCGGTCGGCGTGCGCTGTCGCTGGCGCTGCTGCTGCCACTGGCGTTTCCAGCGTACATTTTGGCGTACACCTACACCGGACTGCTGGATCCGGCTGGGCCGATGGCGCGCTGGATCGATCCGCGTGCTCTCGATTCGATTCGCTCGCTGCCCGGGGCCGCGGTGATGCTGAGCTTGGTGCTGTACCCCTATGTGTATTTGTTGGCACGGGCGTCGTTTTTGTCGCGCAGTGCATCCACGCTCGAAGTGGGGCGAACGTTGGGCCTGACACCGCTGCGCTCGACCATCAAGTTGGCGCTGCCGATGGCGCGACCGGCGATTGTCGCCGGGTTGACCTTGGCGCTGATGGAAACGCTGGCTGATTACGGCACGGTGGCGTTTTTTGGCGTGCCGACCTTTACCACCGGCATCATGCGCGCCTACCACGGCATGGGGGATGCGGTCGCGGCCGCGCAGCTGGCACTGACCTTGTTGGCCTTTGTCGCGCTGTTGGTGTTGCTGGAAAAATATTCGCGTCGAAAACTGCGCTATTTCAGCGGCAGTTCGCGGCGCAGCCATAGCCGGGTCCAGCTAACCGGGCGCAATGCCGGTCTGGCGATACTGGTGTGCGCGTTACCGCCGCTGCTGGGCTTTGGGGTGCCAGGCCTGACCTTGCTGTGGTGGGGGCTGACGGATGCGCGCGATCAGTGGGCCGACCTAGTGCCGCATGCCCTAAGCTCATTTGGATTGGCCTCGGCGGCCGCGCTGCTGTTGGTGGGCTCGGCGTTAGCGCTGGGGTACGCCGAGCGCACCGCGCCGTCGCGACTGACCCGCGGATTGACCCAGATCGCCGGGCTCGGTTACGCCTTGCCCGGCACCATCATTGCGGTCGGCGTATTGATTCCACTGGCCCAAGCCGACCAGTGGTTGTTTTTGTTCTTTCGTGACCACCTGGGCGTCAACGTGGGGTTGCCGTTGACGGGCACTGTGGCGGCGGTGTTGGTGGCCTATGGGGCGCGCTTTACCGCGGTTAGTTTGGGCGCGATTACGTCCGGGTTGGGGCGCATCAAACCGAGCCTGGACGAGGCGGCTACTTTGCTGGGCTATCGACCGCTGCAAATCGTGCGCCGTGTTCACGTGCCGCTGATGCGCGGTGCGGTGCTGACCTCGGCGCTGGTGGTCTTTGTCGATGTGCTTAAAGAGTTGCCGGCGACCTTGATACTGCGGCCCTTTGATTTCAACACCCTGGCGGTGCGTGCCTACGAACTGGCCAGCGACGAGCGTTTGCTGGATGCGGCACCGGCCAGCCTGATGATTGTCGCGGTCGGTTTGATACCGGTGGTGTATTTGAACCGTTCCGTAAGTGAGGCGAAGTACTGATGGCAGCGTTGCAGCTGAAACGTTTGAATCTGGGTTATGACGGCCAGACCGTGGTTCACCAAGTCGACTTGTCGCTGGCGTCGGGTGAGCTTGGGTGTTTGCTTGGCCCCAGCGGGTGCGGCAAAAGCACCCTGCTGCGCAGCATCGCCGGCTTCACTGAGGTCTTGAGCGGGGAAATCTGGCTGGGTGATGAGCGCATTGCCGATGCGCATCACAGTGTGCCGGCTCAGGATCGCGGCGTCGGCCTGGTGTTTCAGGACGTTGCACTGTTTCCGCACCTGAGCGTGTTTGACAACATTCGCTTTGGCATCGAGCGTTGGAGTCGCGCCGATCAACGCCTGCGCGTGGATAATCTGCTGGCGCTGGTTGGGCTGAGTGGTCTGGGCGCGCGTTTCCCGCACGAACTGTCCGGTGGCCAACAACAGCGAGTTGCGTTGGCCCGGGCGTTGGCGCCGCGGCCGCGGGTGCTGCTGTTGGACGAGCCGTTCAGTGGATTGGACAGCGAGCTGCGTGCGCGTTTGGCCAATGAGGTGCGGGCGATTTTGAAGGCCGATGGGGTGACCGCCTTGATGGTGACCCACGATCAAAAGGAGGCGTTTGATTTCGCCGACCGTGTCGCGGTCATGCGCGACGGCATTATCGAGCAGTTCGATCCGGCTTATCGGCTGTATCACGAACCGCGCAGTGAATTCGTTGCGCGCTTTGTCGGCGCCGGTGATGTGCTGCCCTGTACGGTCATCAACACCACCCAGGTCGATTCACCGCTGGGCATTTTGACCTCGGATCAAACCCTGGGTTACGAGCCGGGCCAAACCATGTCGCTGCTGTTTCGCCCGGATGATGTCATTCATGACGACGACGCCACGCTGCACGCAACTCTGGTCAGCAAACAATTCCGTGGCTCGCACTTTGTGTACCGGGTGCGCTTCGAAAATGGTGTTGAACTGGGCTGCTTGGCGCCGTCGCATCACGATCATGAAATTGGCGCCGATGTTGGGGTCCGTTTGGAGGTCGAGCACTTGGTGCTGCTGCCCAAATAGCGCGATAATGACGCATGGCTAAACTGTATTTTTCATATTCGGCGATGAACGCCGGCAAATCGACCCTGTTACTTCAGGCATCTCATAACTACCGCGAACGCGGCATGCCGACGCTGTTGTTGACGGCCAGTTTTGACGACCGTGCTGGGGTCGGCCGTATCGGTTCGCGTATCGGACTGAACGATTCGGCTTACGCCTTTCACACCCACGACGATCTGTTTGAAAAGGTCAGTGCCTTGCACCAGACCCATGCGTTGGCCTGTGTGTTTGTCGACGAGGCGCAATTCTTGACCGCCGTCCAGGTGTGGCAGTTGGCGCGTGTCTGCGATGTGCTTAAATTGCCGGTCATGTGTTACGGCTTGCGCACGGATTTCCAGGGCAAATTGTTCCCCGGCAGTGCCGAGTTGTTGGCAGTTGCCGACACCCTACGCGAGATCCGGACGATCTGTTGGTGTGGCTCCAAAGCGACCATGGTTATTCGCATGGGCGCTGATGGCGAGCCGGTCGATGAAGGTGCCCAGGTTGAAATTGGCGGCAATGACAAGTATGTATCATTGTGTCGTGCGCATTGGTTGGCGCGCGATGTCGGTCGCGCTAAACCCTTTGCGAAGGGCTTGGCACAGGACGACTTGTTACCGTTGTGAGGTGGATATGCAATCTGGTTTTTTTACCGATGTTTCGTTGAATCACAAGAGCGGTGCGGTCTTGCACCCCATTAGCAAAAAGCAAGCAGGCGTCTGGGGCGTCACGGTCAGCGGGACGTTTTTGTCTGACGCCGAGGCTATAGTCCGCGCCATTGTGCTGGACTTGGGCAGCGTGCGCTGCTCGAACGAGGCGGCGGATGTGACCGCCAACTACGTGATTGGCAAGCCGGCGACGCCGACCTACACCTTGGATTCGCGTTGGCTGTCGCTGGCCGTTGCGGCACCGATTCAGCCGAACAACGCCACCGCGGACGAGGCCAGCGCGCCCGCCGCGGCGCCGATGCCGACCTCACCCGCCGCGGTTCATCCGGCACTGGAGACTGCGGCCCCCGATTTGTCGGGCAACGAGTTGGATCGGCTGATGACGCCGCGCAACTATGCGATTGCCGCGGCGGTCTTGGTCGCGCTGGTGTGGTGGGCGTTTTAGGCCACGAAATACCAGGCACTTAGGCTGAAACCGACCACAATCACAAAGCGTCGGATGAAGTGGGTTGGGATGGTCTTGCCGATCCGAATCGATAGCCAGCCACCGGTGATGCTGGCGGCCACGACAATAGCGGCGGCCGCGTAGTCGATGTCACCGACGATCAAAAACAGCACCACCGCAATGCCCTGCATGATGGTCGCCATAAGGCTTTTGGCGGCGTTGACGCGGTGGTATTCGCGGCCCTCAGTCAGCGGCAGCGACGCCAACATCATGATGCCCATTCCGGCGCCAAAGTAGCCGCCGTAAACCGAGACCAGGCTGTGCACGCCGTAGGCAAACCCGGGGCCCTTGTTTTGTTCCGCCAAGCGTTCGCCAAAGGCGGCAATTTGGGCCGAAAATAGGAACGATACGGTCGCCAACAGCACCAAAAACGGGACCAGGAACCGAAAGGTTTCATTGCCGCCGTTGAGTAGCGCAATGCCGCCAATTAGGCCGCCGATCGCCGACAGCACCGACAGCGGTAGCCACTGTTTCCAGTAACGTTTGATGTCAGTCCAGTACGCCAGCCCGGCGGCGATTTGACCGGGCAGCACGGCCACCGCGCTGGTGGTGTTGGCGACCACGGGGGGCAATCCGGTTAGCATTAACGCCGAAAAGGTAAACAGCGTGCCACCGCCGGCAAGGGCATTAATGGCGCCCGCCGCAAAGCCAGCCAGTGCCAAAAAAACAATGTGTACGAGTTCCATTAGGCTTTGATCCACCCTTGCGCTTGGCCGGCATCGAAGATGCGCTGGGCGACCGCCCACAGTGCGTCCGATCCCTGGCCAATGCCGCCCACCCGGTGTTCGAGTTGGGCCCGGTGGACGTCATATTGCGGCCAACTGCCGCCGCCGTTGGCCATATTGGCCATCAGCGGCTGAAAGCGGTCGATTGCTTTGGCAAAGCGCGCGTCTGCGCTTTCGGCGGCTTCAAATTCATGCCACAGGGCGTGCAGGGTCTGGCCTTGTTCGTCGGGCAACAAGCCGAAAATGCGCACGGCGGCGGCGATTTCTTTGTCGGCTTGGTCGGCGGGCGGGTGGCCGCCGTGCAGCGGGTGGTCGCCGGCATCGATTTCGACCAGGTCGTGAATCAGCAACATTTGTGCGACCCGTGCGCCGTCAACGGGTTCGTTGGCGTGCTCGGCCAACATCAGTCCCATCAGCGCCACGTACCAGGAATGTTCGGCGGTGTTTTCAAGCGCACCGTTGTGTAGATTGCGGGTTGCGCGGACAACCGATTTTAGGTGATCAATTTCGACCAAAAACTGCAATTGCTGACCCAAGCGAGTCGGCAAACCATTCATCCAATCCATTTACGGGGCCTTGTAGCGAGTTGCGGTGCATTAAAACGCACTTTTAGTCTTGAATCTGTAGTGTAAAGCGTTAGGGTGCGAGCTTTCGAGTCGCGCCCACAATCAAGGAGTTGGCATTGACCAAAAAATCTTGGAGCTCACAGGATTCGTCCACCCTTTACAGCGTGCCCGATTGGGGCAAGGGCGTGTTTTCGGTTAACGCCAACGGATTGCTTGAAGTGGCGCCGCCCAACGTACCCGGTGCGCCCAAGGTGCCATTGATGAGCATTCTCGCGGGGATCAAAGACCGTGGCATGGATTTGCCCGTGGTGCTGCGGATTGAAAACCTGATCGACTTGCAGGTCAGTCACCTTAATCAAAGCTTTGCGGCGGCGATCGAGGCCCACGATTATCAGAACGTCTACCGCGGCGTGTTCCCGATCAAGGTTAACCAGCAGTCCCAGGTGATTGAAGAGATCGCCCGATTTGGTGCGCGCTACAACCACGGCCTTGAAGCGGGCAGCAAAGCCGAGCTGATGATCGCGATGGCGACGCTGACCGACCCGGGCAGCATGATTATTTGTAACGGCTATAAAGACGCGGAGTTTGTCGACCTGGGGCTGCGTGCGCGGCAACTGGGGTTCGAGTGCTTTTTCGTGGTCGAAACCCCGGCCGAGTTGGACTTGATTTTGGAGCGTGCGGAGCTGCTGCAGGTCGAGCCGCGCATTGGTTTTCGGGCCAAGCTGTCGACCCAGGTCGAGGGCCACTGGAGCGAAGACAGCGGCGACCGATCGCTGTTTGGGTTGTCGGCGAACCAGATCGTCAACATGGTCGACCGGCTGCGTGATACCGGGCATCTGGAATGGTTGCGCTTGTTGCACTTCCACCTGGGGTCGCAAATACCCAACATCCGTGACATCCGCACCGGGGTCGCCGAGGCGGTACGTTACTACAATGAATTGGTCGCCGAAGGCGCGGCCATGGGCTATTTGGACCTGGGCGGTGGACTGGCGGTCAACTACGAAGGCGGCGACACCAACTACACCCTGGCTGAATACTGCTATGACGTGGTCGAAAGCGTGGCCGCCACCTTGGCCGAGGGCGTGCCGCACCCGGTTTTGATCAGCGAGTCCGGTCGCGCCACGGTCGCCGATTCGTCGATTTTGTTGTTTAACACCTTGGACGTGACGACCTTCGAGCCCGGCCCGATCCGGACGGTCACCGAAGACGACGCCGAAGCGATCCAGAAACTAGGCGAAATCCAAGCCAACGTTGAGGTCGCCAACGCCCACCAGAGCTTCACCGACGCCATCTACTACCGCGATGACATGCGCGAGTCGTTTCAGCTGGGTACGACTACGCTGCGCCAGCGCGCCTTGGCCGAAAATCTGTGCCTGGACGTGATGCAGCAGGTCAAACACTTGCTGCCACAGATGCGCCGAATCCCGAAAGAGCTGGAAGCGCTGCACCAAGATCTGGCGGATATTTACTACGCTAATTTCAGCGTGTTCCAGTCCCTGCCCGATACCTGGGCGATGGACCAGGTGTTCCCGGTGGTGCCGATTCACCGCCTTAACGAGGAACCCACGCGCGAGGCGATCCTGGCGGATTTGACCTGTGACTGTGACGGCAAAATCGATTTGTTCGTCGGCGGCCACTCAACTTTGCCGGTGCACTCGCTGGTGGACGGTGAGGACTACGTGTTTGGTGTCTTCATGGTCGGCGCCTACCAGGAGACTCTGGGCGATTTGCACAACCTGTTTGGCGACACCAATGTGGTCAGCGTGCGGATCAATGAAGGCGGTAACTTCGAGATCGAGCGCGAGTTGCAGGGCGACACCGTCGAGGACGTTCTGAGTTACGTTGAATACACCCCGGCCGGCTTGACCGAGACATTCCGCAAGACCGCGGAACGCGCGGTCCGCAGTGGTCTGATCAAGCCGTCACAGCGGCGTGAAATTGTTGAACAGTTCCGCGAGTCATTGCGCGGTTACACCTATTACGAGCACTAGGAGCATTCCATGGCAAAAGTAGTCATCATTGGTGCCGGCGGCGTCGGCGGCGTGGTTACCCACAAAGTTGCGAGCTTGCCGGAGGTCTTTACCGACGTGGTGTTGGCCTCGCGCACGCTGGCAAAATGTGACGCGATTGCGGCACAGCTTGAACGCCCGATTCGAACTGCCCAGATCGATGCCGACGACGTGCCGGCGCTGACCGCGTTTTTGCAGGCCGAACAGCCGTACCTGGTTATTAACGTGGCACTGCCGTACCAAGACCTAACCATTATGGACGCCTGCTTGAACGCCGGTGTTCACTACATGGACACGGCCAACTACGAGCCGCTGGATACCGCCAAGTTCGAGTACAAGTGGCAGTGGGCCTACCAGGAGAAATTCGAGAAGGCCGGACTGATGGCGTTGTTGGGGTCCGGCTTTGATCCGGGCGCAACCAACGTGTTCACCGCTCACCTGGCGAAACACTACTTTGACGAGATCCACACGCTGGACATTATTGACGTCAACGGCGGCGATCACGGCTACCCCTTTGCGACCAACTTCAACCCGGAAATCAATATCCGCGAAGTCAGCGCCGAGTGCCGTCACTGGGAAGATGGGGCCTTTGTGACCACCCCTGCGATGAGCAGCAACCAGTCATTTACCTGCCCCGAGGGCGTCGGCACCTACGACATCTACCGGATGTACCACGAAGAGCTGGAGTCGCTGACCAAGCACTACCCGACGCTGAAACGTGCCCAGTTCTGGATGAGTTTTTCGGAAAAATACCTGACCCATTTGAAGTGCTTGGAGAACGTCGGCATGACCTCGATCGAACCGATCGATTTCAATGGCCAGCAAATCACTCCGATCCAGTTTTTGCAGGCGGTGTTGCCGGATCCGGCCAGCCTTGGGCCGCGGACCCGGGGTAAAACCTGCATCGGCTGCTATGTGACCGGTATTAAAGACGGCAAGCCTAAGACGGCGTACCTATACAACATCTGTGACCACGAGTCGTGTTACGCCGAGGTCAAATCCCAAGCCATCAGCTACACCACCGGCGTGCCGTGCATGATCGGCGCGAAAATGATGGTCGAAGGCACCTGGATGAAGCCGGGCGTTTGGAACATCGAGCAAATGGACCCGGATGCCTTCCTGGCCGATATGAACCGCTATGGTTTGCCCTGGACGGTGATCGAAGACCCGGAATTTAACCTGAAGTGAACAGCGCGTCGTTTGTCGGGTTTGACCCGAGCCGAGTGCCGTCACCGAGTTTCGTGATTGATGTGGCGGCGATCGAGTCGAACCTGCAAGTATTGGCGGATGTTCAGGCCCGCTCCGGCGCCCGTGTGCTGGCTGCGCTGAAAGCCTTTTCGGTGCCGGCGCTGGGCGCATTGACGCGCCAGTACCTGTGCGGGACCTGCTCGTCGGGTGTGCATGAAGCGTTGTTGGCGCACCGCCATTACGGCGGCGAGGTGCATGTATTCAGTGCCGCGTTCAAGGACAGTGACATGGATGCGCTGCTGCCGATTGCGGATCACCTAGTGTTTAACTCGGTCGCCCAGTTGCATCGCTTTCGTGAGCGCGCGCTGGCCGCCGGCGTAACCCTGGGTATCCGCATTAACCCCGAGCACAGCGAGGGGGCGGTTGAGCTGTATGACCCCTGTGCGCCTTGTTCGCGCCTGGGTATTCCGGCCGCGGAGCTGGTCGGTGCGGATTTGGCGGGCATTACCGGCCTGCATTTTCACACTCTGTGCGAGCAGGGCTATGCGCCCTTGGCACGGACGCTGGCGGCGGTCGAGGCGGGCTTTGGGGCGTTGTTGGCGGACATGGAGTGGGTCAATTTCGGCGGCGGTCACCACATCACCGCGCCGGGCTACGATATCGAGGGCCTAATTGCCGGTGTGCGCGCCTTCAGCGAACGCCACAGTGTACAGGTATACCTAGAGCCGGGCGAGGCGGTTGCGATTCGCTCCGGCGTTCTGGTGGCCGAAGTGTTGGATACGCCGCGTAACGGCATTGAGTTAGCCATTTTGGACACCAGCGCGACCTGTCACATGCCGGACACCTTGGAGATGCCCTACCGGGCCGAGATTTTTGGCGCCGCCGAGGCCGGGGTCAAAGCCCACAGCTATCGCCTGGGTGGTCAGACCTGCCTGGCTGGCGATGTGATCGGTGATTACAGCTTCGATCAGCCGTTGGCGCTGGGCCGGCGCTTGATGTTTGACGACATGGCGCATTACACCCTGGTTAAAACCAACACCTTCAACGGCATCGAATTGCCGTCGCTGGTGCTGTGGGACTCGCGCGATGACTCGCTGACGACCATCGCCGAATTTGGCTACGCCGACTTTGCCCGTCGCTTAGGCGGCTAGCCCTCGCCGTCCGGGCGGGCGCCGCGGTACCAGGCCAGCAAACACAGCATCTGCTGGGCAATCGTGGCGGCCGCCAGCGCCGTCACTTCGGCATGATCGTAAGCCGGCGATACCTCGACCACGTCCATGCCAATCACATTGATGCCTTTCAGCGCGCGCAAAATCGCCAGCACCTGTGCGGTTGACGGCCCGCCAATCACGGGCGTGCCGGTGCCGGGCGCATAGGCTGGATCCAAGCAATCGACGTCAAAGGTCATGTAGACCGGTAAATCGCCGACTCGGGCTCGAATTTGATCGGCGATGCTGTCGGCGCTGCGCAGCTGTAAATCCGGCCCCTCGACCCATTCGAAACCGCGGCGGTCGCTGTTGTGGGTGCGAATGCCAAGCTGGATCGAGTGCTCCGGCACCACGATGCCGTCGCGCGCGGCGTGATAGAACATGGTGCCGTGCTCGATGTCGCCCGGCTCGGACGGCCAGGTGTCGGAATGGGCATCAAAGTGAACCAGTGCGACCGGGCCGTGCACGCCGTGGTGGGCCTTGAGGACCGGGTAGCTGACAAAGTGATCGCCTCCCAAGGTCAGCAAGGTGGTCCCAGACTCAACGACGGTGCGGGCATGGGCCTCGATTTCAGCGGGCACCTCGGCCGGCTTGACCAGGTCAAACGGGCAATCGCCGTAATCGACCACGGCCAAGGTTTTAAACGGATCAAAGCCCCAGCCATAGGGACGCGCCCAACACAGCTGAGCGCTGGCTTCGCGGATCGCGCGCGGGCCGAAGCGGGCGCCGGGGCGGTTGGTGGTCGCGGTGTCGAACGGCACGCCCATGACGGCGACGTCGACGCCGGTCAGATCACGGGTATAGGTGCGCCGGATGAAGCTGGTGATGCCCTGAAACATTTCTTCGCTGCGGGTGCCGTACAGGCTGCTAGCGGTGATCGCGAAATCGTTATCCATGGGTTTCTCGTGATTAGACTAAGAAGTCAGGCAGCGCGGCGCGCTGTAACCAGTTGTCGCGGCACCAGTCGGTGGCCGCTCGGCGAAAGTGCAAGGTGATAGCACGGCGTGATCGGCTCGACTGGTTGGTCGAGCTGGCATGCGCAATGCGCCCGCCAAACATCAGTGCGTCGCCAGCCTTGCACGGCGCGTACCGGGTTTCACTGCCGTCGGCGTCCGGCCACGCTAAGGGCGCCAGCGCTTCAAAGCGATTGCTGCCGTCGGCGTGCTCGACTCGGTAGCGCTCACTCAGCGGGTCCAGGTGACCGTCAACTTTGAACTGCAAACAGGCGTTGTCGGGGGTTGCGTCTTCGAGGGCGAACCAGAAGCCGATGACCGATTCGGGTTGGTCGCTCAAAAAAGTGCCGTCCTGGTGCCAACGCACTTCGCCGCCAATGCCCGGTGGTTTCATGATGACCATCGACTGCATCAGCGCCCAGGGTTCGTCCGCGACCTGACGCAGCGCGGCGACCACGGCGGGGTGGCGACCCAAGGCTGCAAACGCCTCGTCATGATCGTGCAGGGCGTGGCCGATTTTGTTGATGCACTCGGCCTTGGGGCGCGTCAGCGCGCCACTGGCGTCGACACAGCCGGCCTCTAGAAAGGGTGACACGCCGCGCGCGCTGTCCAAAAAGTAGCGGTCACGCGTTTGCGCATCCGCCGCGGTCGAGAACACCGCGGTCGAGGCGGCCAAATCAAAGCCTTCGATCATGCGATTGATGCTGGCCTGTAGCCCCGCACGCTGGTGATCAGTCAATACCGCCGGCAGGTGGCGGAACCCCGGGGACGGCAGCATCAGTCGCGGAAGTTCTGGTATTGCAGTGGCAAGCTGACCGGGTCTTTTTCTTTGAGCAGCGCGATCGCGGTCTGCAAGTCGTCGCGTTTCTTGCCGTTCACGCGCACGGTGTCGCCTTGGATGCTGGCTTGGACTTTGAGTTTTTCATCTTTAATCAGCTTGACGATTTTTTTGGCGTCGGCGGATTCCAGACCCTGTTTGACCGTGATGGTCTGGCGTGCACTTTTCAGGTGCAGCTCAGGGTCTTCGCGATTTAAACAGCGAATGTCGATGCCGCGTTTGGTCATCTTGCCGGTCAGCATGTCGTACATCTGGTCCAGCTGGAACTCGGATTCAGTGGCCAGCAAGACGTTACCGTCCTTCAAATCGAAGCTCGATTGCGTGCCTTTAAAATCAAAGCGTGTGGTGACTTCTTTGTTGGCCTGGTCGACTGCGTTTTGCAGCTCGTGGGTGTCGATTTCCGACACGATGTCAAAGGTGGGCATGGGCGCTCCTTGGAAGTTAGCGAATCAGCCGAAGGCGCAGTTTAAATTTCGGCGCGTTGTCCGGCAAATGACGGTTTAGGCGACGTTGGGCGGCGCCAAAAACGGTGATAATTAATAACGTAAAGACCACAAACCAGGCCGCTGCGATCGGGTAGGGCACGAACGGATTGTAGGTCGCCTCGGCAAAATAGTTGGCGTAATACAGCGCATCGCCTTGCTGGCGCCAGGCCGGGAACGCGCTGAAAAAAATCAGCGTGGTGGCGTGGAACAAAAAGATCGCTTCGTTGGTATAGGACGGCCATGCCAGGCGCAGCATGCTCGGCCAAATCACGCGCCGGAAACGCTGGCGCGGATTCATGCCGTAGGCTTTCGCCGCCTCGATATCGCCGGCTGGTACGCTGCGCAGCGCGCCGTAAAAGATCTCGGCGGTGTAGGCCGAGGTGTTCAAAAACAGCACGATCAGTGCCCCCAACCAGGCCCGGGTCAGCCAACGCGTTTCAACACTCAATTCCAGCCCGCCGAGGCTGAACTCGAACCCGACTTTGGGGATCAAGACGAACAGTTCGTAGACAAAAAAGAACTGAATGAACAGCGGCGTGCCGCGGAAAAAGAACACGAACCCGGACGCCGGCTTACGCAGCCATGGGTTGTCCGAGGCCTTACCCAGCGCAAGCGCGGTCGCAAAGCCAAAGCCCAGCAGCAACGCAAAAACCGCAAAATAGACGTTCCAGAGCATACCGCTGCCGATCAGCACGACCTGGTCGCACAACGTAATGTCCGCGCGCGGCAGTAAGCGTTCGCCAAAGCCCAAGGATCGCAGCCCGTAGTCGGCCAGCGTTTGTGAACACATCATACGCCGGCACCTTTACCCGCTAGGGTGGCTTGGCCGACGGCCAGGCGGGCCTGGATGCGGGCAAAGATTTTTTCGCTGCCCCAGGTCATGCCCAAATAAAACACCAGCAGTGCCGAGAAGTACCACAGCCGCCAATCCGGGTGCGGGTAGTCAAAACGGTTGCCTTTCATGCCGCCCAGTTCGCGCGCCCAATACACAATGTCCTCGATACCCAGCAAAAACAGCAGCGGCGTCGCTTTGATTAGGATTTGCCAGAGGTTGGCCAGCCCTGGCAGGGCATAGCTCCACATCTGTGGCAGTTGGATACGCCAAAACACCTGTGACGGACGCATGCCATAGGCGCGTGCGGTTTCCAGTTGGGCCTGGGGTACTGAGCTCAGTGCGCCATCCAAGGTGTTGGCCGCAAAGGCCCCAAAGACAATCGCGAACGCCGTCAGCGCAAGGATGAATCCATACAGGCTATGAACCCATGGCGAGGCCGACGACAGTGGAATTTTGGCGGCCTCGCAAACGACGAAATCATTGCCCTGAAAGATCGGTGCGGTGACCTCGGGACACAGCGTCAGGTGGCGCACGATTTCGAGGCCTTGGTCAATCATCAGCGGCACGAACAAAAAGAACACAATGTCGGGAATGCCGCGCACCATGGCGACATACACCTGGCCCAGTTGGCGTACGCCAATCATCGCAGAGCGTTTGGCCAGGGCGCCCAAAAAACCCAGCCCAAGCGCCAGTGGCGCGGCCAGGGACAGCAACAGCAACACCGTGCCGAAGCTTTGGTAAAAGAGTAGGTGCTTGCCGTTCGTTAAGTAGCAAGTCAACCAGGCTAGCCCGTCTAGGGCGCTAGGATCTGTACACATAGGGATCAACGAAAAAAGGCCCCACGCGGGGGCCTTCTGACGTTTTCGGCCTTAGTAGACCGCTTGCTCTTCGCTGAACCACTTGACGATGAGGGTGTTCAAACGACCGTCCGCCTTAATGGTGTCGATTGCCGCGTTGAATTGGGCTTTCAATTCGCCGTCTGATTCGCGTACGCCAATGCCGATGCCGCCGCCCAACAGAACTTTCTCAACAATCACGAGTTCGCCGTTAGAAGCGTCAACCGCTTCCTGCAAGAATGCGCCATCGGCCAATACGGCGTCGGCTTCGCCGTTCATAACCGCAGCAACCGTTTCGTCCGGTGATGCAAACTCAACCAGGGTTGCGCCTGATTTAGCCACTTCGCCGGCTTGGATAGTATTGGTCTGTGCCGCAACAATGCCGTTGATGACATTAGCGTCGGCGCCGGCCATGGCCACGTAAAAGCTCGGGTCCGGCGGCAGGTACGCCTGGGTGAAGTCGATCACTTCGTCGCGCTCGGCGGTGATGCTCATGCCGGCGATGATGGTGTCGTAGTTACCGCCAACCAAGTTCGGGATGATGCTGTCCCAGTCGTTCTTGACCCAGGTGCAGTCCAGTTTTGCGATTTCACACAACAGATCGCCCACTTCACGCTCGTAGCCGTCGACTTCGCCGTCGTCATTAATAAAGTTGTACGGAGGGTAGGCGCCTTCGGTGCCCATGCGAACGGTGTCGGCCAAGGCCGGTACTGCGAACAGGCCAGCGGCCAGTGCGCCAATTAACGCTTTTTTCATTCGTGTTCTACCTATGGTTGATGATCAGATTTACAGGGTTGCGCTCAAAAACTGCTGCAAGCGCTCCGATTTAGGATGATCGAGTACGTCGCTCGGAACACCTTGTTCTTCGATTTGGCCCTGATGCAGGAAAATTAAGTGATTTGCTACGTCGCGCGCAAGTTTCATGTCGTGCGTCACAATAATCATGGTGGTGCCGTCGCGCGCCAAATCTTTGATGACTTTGACCACTTCGGCTTCAAGCTCCGGATCCAGTGCGCTGGTGGGTTCATCAAACAGCATCGCAGTGGGCGACATGGCCAGGCCGCGGGCAATCGCCGCGCGCTGCTGTTGGCCGCCGGACAGTTGTGCCGGGTATTGGTCGCACTTGTCACCGATACCGACTTTTTTCAGCAGTGCACGGCCTTTTGACGCTGCGTCATTTCGCGCCTGTCCCAACACCGTCACCGGGGCCTCGATAACGTTGTCCAAGATGGTCATGTGAGACCACAGGTTGAACTGTTGAAAAACCATGCTCAGGTGGGTTCGCAGATTGCGAACCTGTTCGTCATCGGCCGGCACGCGTTGGCCGCGTTTTTCGGTCCAGCGTAACGCATCGCCTTTGAAAATAATGTCGCCTTGCTGGGGTACTTCGAGCAAATTTGCACAGCGAATTAATGTCGACTTGCCCGACCCAGATGACCCGATCAGCGCGATCACATCACCTTTGTGGGCGGTGATGTCGATGCCTTTGAGCACCTCCAGGTCGCCGTAGCTTTTATGGATGCCTTTTAGGGACAGGATCGGATCGCTCATGCATGGGCCTCTTGGAAGGCAGCCAGGCGACCGACGATGCGGTGTAAGTCGTCGTCCGTCATCAGTCCAACGCAGGCGCGTAAACCGTGTTTGTGGTGGGCGCCGGCGTCGGTCAATGGCGTCGCACTGACACCAAATTCAATCAGCGCCTGTGCCAGTCCCGCGTCCGGGTAGGCCGGGTGGCCAAAGGCAAAATAGAAACCGTCGGCAATCGGGGTGTCACCGTCGGCGTCATACAAAAGCTCAAATCCGTGTGCGCTCAGGGCGGCCTTCAATTTAACCGCGCGCTGTTCGTAGGCGCGCGCTTCAATCAGCGGATTCCACTTGCCATCCAGCATAGCGCGCAGCGCGCCTTCAAAGCCGGCTTGGGCCGACTGGCATAGCCCGGCGGTGGTCGGCTGGATAACACCAAACAACAGAGCATTGCGAAGCGAGGCGTAGCCGAAGCGGGCCTTTAGTTGCTCGCTTTCGATGGCCATCAGCGTCTCGGGTATGATCACGGCGCCGGTTCGCTGGCCGGCGTAGTTAAATAGCTTGGAGCCGGAAAACATTTGAATGCAGCGGTGGGTGTAGTGGCCCATGCTGGGCGGGTAGGGCGGCTGGTTGGGGTGGCTGTAGTCGACCCGAAAGTCCATGCCAAAGTAGGCCAGGTCTTCCAGTGCGATGGTCTCGTGGGCGTCGCACAGGGCGGCGATTTCCTCAAGTTCCTCCGGTGCCAAGCAATTCCAGACCGGGTTCGAGGGGTTTGAATACACGATCCCGGCGATGTCGCCGTTTTCCAAATAGGGGCGGATCTGATCGGCGACTCGGCGTGGGCGCTGGGCGAACACATCGACTCGCTCATAGGCGATGCCCAGGCTCTGAACCTGCTGAATTTGGGTCGGAAATCCAGGGTCCAAGAACAGGATTTTAGTGCGCGTGGGGTGCAAATTGGCGACCAACCAAAACGCGGCCAAGCTGGCCTGCATGGCGCCGGCGGTCGGGATGCAGTTGTCCGCCGGCACGTCTACATTCATGAACGATTTGAAAAACTGTGACAGCGCTTGGCGCAGGCTTGGGTTGCCATTTAATGCCGGATATTGCGCCAGTAGCGGCGAATCAATCACGGCGTGCTCGGCGGCGCGGGCTTGCGGCGCCGGCGACAAGCCTGGGACGCCCAGCTCCATGCGCACAAAATCGACGCCGCTCAAGGCTTCAAGGTCGCTGACCATCATCACCAACTGGCGAATGGAGGCGCGCTCCAATTGTTCAATCCCATAGCGGGCTTTGGTGTCGGCGATCTGTTGCTCGGAAATTAGGGTCATGCGGCGCTCTTTTCAGTTAGGCGCGCAATTTACCATGCCCCCGAGGCCTAGGCGAGGCTCGAACTCGCGTCGTGATGGCTCAAAAACACCCGGCCATGCAGCTCTTCGATCAGGTGCGACTTGGTCAGCTTATCCATCACTGGGCCTTTAACTTCGGACAGGTTGAAACTGATGTCGGCGTCTTTAAGGCGGGCATTGATCGCCTCCAATACGTCCAAGCCGGATGCGTCGACGTCATTGATCGCCGAGCAATTCAGGATCAGGTGCTTTAACCCGGGCCGGCTGAGTAGATCGGCGACGGTTTCTTCGAGCCGGTGGGCGTTTAGAAAATGCAGCCGCTCGTCGAACCGAATGGCCGCGGTTTCGGCTCCACAGATCACCGGGTGGCGCGAGACATTGCGGTAGTGCTCGGTGCCCTCAATTTGGCCGACTTCGGCGATGTGTGGCTTTGACACCTTGGCCAGCAACACCAGGATTGAGCAGCCAATGCCGACCAAAATACCGGCCTCGACACCGACCGTCAGAACGGCGATGACGGTCAGCGCCAGCGCCACAAAGTCGGCGCGTGAATACTTAAAGACATGCACCATGGCGCCGATGTCGACCAGCGACAGCACCGCAACGATCACGGTGGCCCCCAGCACGGCTTTGGGCAAGAAAGTAAACAGCGGGGTCAAAAACAATGCAGTCAGGGCAATCAGCAGCGCGGTGATAACGCCAGCCATGGGGGTGCGTGCGCCGGCATCAAAGTTGACCACGCTGCGGCTGAAGCCACCGGTCACCGGGAAACCACCGCCGACGCCGCTGGCCATGTTGGCCAATCCAAGGCCCATCAATTCGCGCGTCGGGTTGATTTTTTCGCGGCGCTTGGCGGCCAGGGTATGCCCGACCGAGACCGATTCGACGAACCCGACCAGGCTGATCAGAATCGCCGGTCCAATCAGGTCTCGGGCCAGGCCCAAATCGATGTCCGGGATGGATGGCAACGGCAGTCCAGCCGGGACCACGCCGACCACCTTGATGCCCAGGTTAAAGGCCCAGGCCGCCAGCGTCGTGGCGATGACCGCCAACATGGGGGCCATTTTCGTGACCAGGGCGGCATTGCCTTCGCCGACGCCCCACCCCACCAGCAGCGCTGCAAGTTTCGAACGCGACCAAAACAGGAAGGCCACGCAGCCGAGGCCAATCAGCAAACTGGTGGCATTGGTGTTGCCTAAATTGGCAATTAAATCAGCCCCGAGTTCGAGCAGGGAGTGGCCGCTGGCTTCGATTCCAAACAGGTGTTTAAGCTGGCTGATCGCGATCAACACCGCCGAGGCGCTGATAAAGCCACTGATGACCGGGTGCGACAGTAAATTGGCGATAAATCCCGCGCGCACCAGGCCCAGGGCCAGCAGGAATAAACCGCTCATCAGTGCCAGTAAAACCGCGGCGCCGATGTACTCCGGGGTGCCGACCTGGGCGACCTGCCCAACCGCGGCTGCGGTCATCAGCGAGACCACGGCTACCGGCCCGACTGCCAAGGTCATGCTGGACCCCAGCAAAGCATACCCGATCAACGGAAAGATCGACGCATACAGTCCGATCTGTGGGGGCAGTCCGGCCAGCAACGCGTAGGCCAACGACTGCGGAATCAGCATCACGGTCACGATGACCGCGGCCAGTCCATCGTCGCGGGCTTTGTCGCGGGTATAGCTGGACCACCACATCATACGGCGTTCAACGGGATCTTCATGTAACGCACGCCATTGTCTTCAGCGGGCGGCAGTTCACCGGCGCGCATGTTGGTTTGCACCGACGGCAGGATCAGGGTCGGCATGGCCAGGCTCGCGTCGCGGGCTTCGCGCATGGCCACGAAGGCGGCTTGGTCTTGTTGCAAATGAATGTTGCTGGATTTTTGTTCGCCAACGGTGCTCTCGAACGCCACCTCGCGGCCACCGGGTGCATAGTCGTGGCCGGTGAAGACGCGGGTCGACGCCGGCAAGGCCATCAGTTTTTCAACGCTGGTCCACAGAGTATTGGCATCACCGCCGGGAAAATCGCAGCGAGCGGTACCAAAATCAGGCATAAACAAGGTGTCGCCGACAAATACCGCATCGCCGATCAGGTAGCTCATGCACGCGGGGGTGTGGCCCGGTGTGTGCATGGCGGTTAGGGTCAGCCCGCCAATCGCGATTTGGTCACCTTCGTTCAACAGTTTGTCGAACTGGCGGCCATCGGTGGCAAATTCAGGGCCGGCATTAAACAGGGGGCCGAAAATACTCTGTACCTTGTCGATGTTGGCGCCGATGGCGACCTGGCCGCCGAGCGCGGCTTTCAGGTGGGGGGCGGCACTTAAATGATCGGCGTGGACGTGGGTTTCTAAAATCCAATCGACGCTCAGGCCTTCGCTTCGCACCCGCTCGATCAATGCATCGGCGTGCTCGAAGTTGGTTCGGCCGCTGGCGGGGTCGTAGTCTTGAACACTGTCGATAATCGCGCAGTGGTGGCTGTCGGGGTCCTTGACTAGGTAAGTCACGGTCCAGGTTGCTGGGTCAAAATAGCCGCGTACTGATGGGTTCGACATGATAATACTTCCCTGCATATTTCAATTTGTTATAAGCTTATAACCAATATTTATTCTTGGCAAAAGAGAAATCGTACTATGACGGAATTTACACCAGGACTGTCTGCGCTAGGGGGCGCGATTATCGGGTTGTCGGCTGCGCTCGGGTTTGTTGGCTTGGGCAAAGTCACCGGCGTCAGTGGCATTGTTGGACGCGCGCTGGGCGGCGACTTTGGGTTCGGTCGCTGGGGCTTGATGTTCTTGATCGGCTTAATCGCAGCGCCGCTACTGATTATGGCCAGTGGTTGGGTTGATCATGGCTTTGATGCGGCCCCGAGTTGGGCGATTGTGGTGGCCGGCTTAATGGTGGGCTGGGGCACGCGCATGGGGTCGGGCTGTACCAGCGGTCACGGTATTTGCGGGATCTCGCGTTTTTCAATTCGATCAATTGTCGCCACCCTGACCTTTGTTGGCAGCGGAGTGGTGACGGTCTTTGTGGTCAAACATTTAATGGGGGTGTCGCTATGACCGGTTTTATTGGTTTGATCATGGGGGCCCTGTTTGGAGCGGGTTTAGTCGTCGCTGGCATGACCAATCCAGCTAAGGTCCAGAACTTTTTGGATGTGGCGGGTGAGTGGGACCCAAGCTTGATTTTTGTGATGGGTGCCGGCATCCCGGTGGCTTTTGTTGGGCATTGGTGGTTGGCGCGCCGTGGCAACACCTTGCTCGGCCAGCCCTGGACCGAATTCATGCAGGGTGCGATTGATCGGCCATTGCTGGTTGGCAGCGCGCTGTTTGGCGCCGGCTGGGGGTTGGGCGGTTTTTGCCCGGGTCCGGCCTTGGCCAGTTTGTTGTTGCAGCCCGCCGACGCGGGCTTGTTCGTGGCCGCGATGTTGGCGGCCATGTGGGCACACGACCGGGTCGGAGCGGCTTAGCCGAGTCGCCCGCGCAGATCTTCGATGTTGATGCCAGCGGCGGCAGCGCTGGCGATGCGTTGGTCGGCCGAGTCGGTGCGCGCCGGGTCCAATGCCCATAACTTGGTGCACCGGGTGCCGGTCCGGCAGTAGGCCAATAGCGGCTTGGGCAGCTCATTCACCAGTGCCGCCTGTTCGGCGACATCCAGCTCGGTAATGGCGGCGCCGTTAACCGGCAGGTAGCGAAACTCGATGCCGGCCTCGGTTAACGCAGCCTCAACCTCGATTTGACCCAGGTGGGCTTCGCCTTCGGCGTCGGGTCGATTGCAAATAACCGACTTGAAGCCGCTGCTGATCAGCGTTGGCAAGTCGTCCTGGGTGATTTGGTCGGCCACGCTAAAGTCGTGGGTCAGTGTGCGAATAATCATTTTAGGTTCCGTCTGTCGGTGCTTTCGAAAATCTTGTTGGCGTTAGCCGCCACAAACCCTGGGTATAGATTGCCGCTGGCGTCCGCGTGGCGCAATGCGAATTCGTAAAAACAGCTGGGCACTGTGTGTGCGCCGTCGGCGAAACTGACGGTGGCGCTATCGGCAATGGTCGATGATTGCTCGAGCAAATCCGCCGGGGTGCCTTTAATGGCGCCGCCGGACAGGTTCAGGCTAAATCCTTGGTCGATTAAAAACGCGTTGACCGCCTGTATCGAACTCAGTGAGCTTAGGCGATTGACGTCGACCGTGAAGTGGTTGGCGCGCAATCCCCACGCCGCCAACCAGCCGGCGTATTCGCTTTCATCGGCAAGCGCTTGGTAGTCCGTGAAAGTCGGCGGTGACCATGGCAGCGCGCCGAAAAATGCCTCGGGGCCGGCGACGAAATCGCTGGGAATTTGCGCGACCAGTGCGCGCACGCGGGCGTGATTTTGCGCGCTTAAGCGGTCGTCGTGCAGCTCGCTAAGGAAAATTTTTGGCGCGCCAGGGTCCTCGGCATGCAAAAAGCTGGACGCCGATAAATGCTTGGAGCTGAAATCGTAGTCTTCATGGTGTCGATAGCCCAAGCGTTTGAGCATCGGCACTAAATGGGCCATGTCGACGGGGCTGTTGGCAAAGGTCCGAAACGCCACGTGGTCATTGTGAATGTGATCGCCGCGCGCACTCAATAGGGCGTGGATGTGCTCTGCCTGGGGCGTGACGGGCACGAATTGGGCCCACAACGATTGGAAAAATTGATCGCAAGTCATTCGCTAGGTTCCCTGTGCCAGTTCGCGACACAGTGCGCTGTGCCGAGTTTTAAGTGTGTCCCAGTCAACCCGGGTCAGGCAATAGTCCTCGACTATGGGCTGACCGTTGATATACAGGTGCTGCGGACGCATCGGCCCACACAGCACCAAGGCGGCGACGGGATCCCAATCGCCGGCGCCGGCCACTTGGTCAATGTCATACAGCCCAAAATCAGCCGCGAAACCGACTTGCAGTTGCCCCAGTTGCGGGCGGTTAAGCACCTCGGCGCCACCGCGGGTGGCAATGCGCAAGGCTTCGCGCGCGCTCATGGCATCGGCCCCCAAGTTAACGCGCTGCAACAGCATCGCCTGGCGCGCCTCGTTAAACAGGTCCGCGGCGTCATTTGAAGCGCTGCCGTCAACCCCCAAGCCGACCTTGACACCGGCATCACGCATGGCGCGGACCGGGGCGATGCCACTGCCCAGACGCATGTTCGAGCACGGACAGTGGGCGACGCCGGTGCCGGTGCGGGCAAACAGGTCGATTTCGCCGCCGTCCAATTTGACGCAGTGGGCGTGCCAGACGTCGGCGCCGATCCAGCCGAGTTCTTCGGCATAGGTGCCGGGCCGAACGCCAAATTTTTCCAGTGAATAATCGATGTCTTCGTTGTTTTCGGCCAAGTGGGTGTGCAGCCCGACGCCCAACTCGCGCGCCAGCAGTGCGGCATCGCGCATGAGTTCCCGCGACACCGAAAACGGCGAGCAGGGTGCCAAGCCGACCCGGGTCATCGACAGCGCCGAAGGGTCGTGATATCGGGCCACCATGTCCTGGCAGTCGCGTAAAATATCGTCCTCATTTTCGACCAGCGCATCCGGTGGCAACCCACCGTCCGACTCGCCAATGCTCATGGCGCCGCGGGTCGGATGAAAACGCACCCCCAGTGCCAACGCCGCTTCGATGCTGTCGCCCAGGTGACAGTCGTTGGGGTAGATGTACAGGTGGTCCGAGCTGGTGGTGCAGCCGGACAGGGCCAGCTCGCCCAGGCCAATTTGGGTCGAGACCCAAATGTGCTCGCTGCGCATGCGACCCCAAATCGGGTATAGGGTTTTTAGCCAATCAAACAGCAGCGCATCCTGCGCGCCGGGTACCGCTCGGGTCAGGTTCTGATAAAGGTGGTGGTGGGTGTTGACCAGTCCCGGGATGGCGATTTTGCCGCGCCCGTCGATGACGCGATCGGCATCGGGCATGCCTGCGCGCGGTCCGATGGCTGCGATCTGTGCACCGCGCAGGTACAGACTGACGTCATGCAATTCATCGCCGTCGTCGTTCATGGTGACCAGGGTGTGCAGATTGTCGATGCGCAGGGTTGGGCTCATGTCGTGCTCGGGTTTTGTTTGAGTAAACGGCAGTTTACCATCGGGATTGTTAGAATTTGGGTGAATCAGGGTGCCGCTTTCGGTAGCATTCAGCTTTAATCGGTAGGCAAGGACAGCGACTTTGGGCCAACTTCCCGCAGACTCTCGATTGACCCTGAGTGGCATCAGCAAGCGCTTCCCGGGCGTGCTGGCCAACGACGCCGTCGACTTTACGGTCGCACCCGGTGAAATACATGCGTTGCTGGGCGAAAATGGCGCCGGCAAATCGACCTTGGTCAAAATGATATACGGCGTGATGCGCCCCGATGCGGGTGTCATGCAATTCAACGGCGCGCCCTTTGCCCCCTCCAAACCTGCCCAGGCGCGTGACGCCGGTGTTGGCATGGTGTTTCAACACTTCTCGCTGTTCGAGGCCCTAACCGTTGCTGAAAACGTCGCGCTGGGTGTGCCGCCTGAATTGGCGCGCGGTGATTTGAATGACCGGGTCGCGCAAATTAGTCACGACTATGGGCTGCCGCTGGACCCGCGCCGGGCCGTTGGCGACTTAAGCGTCGGCGAGCGCCAGCGCGTTGAAATTGTACGCGCGTTGCTGCAATCGCCCAGCTTGCTGATCATGGACGAGCCGACCTCGGTGTTGACCCCCCAAGAAGTCGAACGGCTGTTTGAAACCCTCAATCGCCTGCGCAGCGAAGGCTGCTCCGTGCTCTACATCAGCCACAAACTCGACGAAGTTAAAACGCTGTGTGATCACGCCACCATATTGCGCGGTGGTCGCGTGGTTGCGCATTGCCAGCCGGCCCAAGAAAGCGCCGCCAGTATGGCCGAGCTGATGTTAGGCGAGCGCTTGGTGCCGGCACAGCGTGCCCAAAGCGCCGACGCGGGTCCGGTTCGGTTGCGCGCCGACGGCTTGGAATTGGCCAGCGAAAGCCCATTCGGTGTTGGCCTGCGAGGATTGTCGTTTGAGGCCCGAGGCGGTGAAATTTTGGGTGTGGCCGGGGTCGCCGGGAACGGCCAGGACGCCATGATTCAAGCGCTGTTGGGCGAGCGGACGCTGGGCTCTGGGCGGATCGAGCTGGACGGGGTGGATGTCACCACCGACGGCCCCTCGGTGCGCCGCCAGCGTGGCCTATGCGGAACACCCGAAGAACGCCTTGGACATGCCGCGGTGCCCAGTTTCAGCCTGACCGAAAACACCCTGTTGTCAGCCCGCGAACGTCAGCACCTGGCGCCGTCGCAGCTGATTAACCCAGCTGCGGCCGCCGACTTTGCCCAGCAGGTTATACAGACCTTTGGCGTTAAAACGCCAAGCGCCGAGACCTATGCCGCGTCGCTGTCCGGCGGCAACCTGCAAAAGTTCGTGGTCGGCCGCGAGGTACTTCAGACCCCCGAGGTCTATGTTGTGTGCCAGCCGACCTGGGGCGTCGATGCGCACGCCGCCGCGATGATCCGCCAGGCGCTGGTGGACATGGCCGCGCGCGGCACCGCGGTGATTGTGATTAGCCAAGACTTGGATGAGCTGTTGGAAATATCGACTCGAATTGGCGCGCTCTATTTGGGCCAAATGTCCGACACCATTGACGCGGCCGATGCCAGCGCTCAAAAGCTCGGTGAAATGATGCTAGGAGCGGCCGCCGTATGATCGTTTTAGAACCCTGGGAAACGCGGCGCGCTTGGCTGGACTGGGCGTCGCCCTTTATTGCCATCGCGCTGACACTGATCGGCGGCGGCATCATGTTTTGGGTCCTCGGCGAATCGCCGATCGAAGCCTTGCGGGTGTTTTTTGTGCAGCCGCTGACCTCGGTTTATGGCGTGTCGGAGCTGCTCCTCAAAGCGACCCCGCTGATTTTGATCGGCATTGGCCTGAGCCTTGGCTTTCGCGCCGGAGTTTGGAACATTGGCGCCGAAGGCCAGCTGGTGATGGGGGGCGTCTTTGGCGGTGCCATGGCGCTTGCCCTTTACGACGTCGAATCGGTCTGGGTGATCCCGGCGATGATGCTGGCGGGTATCGTCGGCGGCGCACTGTGGGGCGCGATACCGGCGCTGTTGAAAACGCGTTTTAACACCAATGAAATTCTATCCAGCTTGATGCTGACCTACGTCGCCGGATTGTTCCTGAGTTTGATGGTTCACGGGCCACTGAAAGACCCCGATGGCTACAACTTCCCTGAAAGTCGGCTGTTTCATGATGCCGCGCTGATGCCGGTGTTGTTTGAGCAGGGTCGGGCGCACTTAGGCTTCATCATGGCCTTGATTATTGCCCCGATCACGACCTTTTTGTTGTCCCGGCATATGCTCGGTTTCCAGTTGCGAGTCCAAGGTGTGGCGCCTAATGCCGCGCGCTTTGCCGGCTTTTCCTCGAAACGCTTGGTCTGGTTGAGCTTTGTACTGGGCGGTGCGCTGGCTGGGCTGGCGGGCATGATGGAGGTCTCGGGCAGTGTCGGTCAGTTGGTCCCGGTAATCAGCCCTGGTTACGGTTTTACGGCGATTATCGTGGCCTTTTTGGGACGTTTGAATCCGCTCGGTGTGGTCCCTGCGGGGTTGCTAATGGCGCTCTCGTACATGGGCGGTGAAACCGCTCAAATCGAGCTGGGGCTGCCCAATGCGGTGACCGGCGTGTTCCAAGGCATGTTGTTGTTTTTCCTGCTGTCGACCGCGGTCATCAGCGACTACCGGATCCGTTGGAGGCCGCGCGCATGAGTGAGTTCGGTTTTTTAATCTCGGCTTTTCAGTCCATTATTATCGCCTCAACGCCGCTCGTATTTGCGGCCCTGGGTGAACTGGTCAGCGAACGCGCCGGGGTCTTGAATCTGGGTGTCGAGGGCATGATGATCATGGGCGCCGTGGTTGGGTTTGGCTGCATAATTGCCGGCTTCCCGCCGATCATGGCGTTTGCGTTTGCGGCCCTGGCAGGCTTGGGCATGGCGCTGCTGTTTGGCATTATGACGTTGTTTTTGTATGCCAACGCGGTCGCCACTGGGCTTGCGCTGACCCTGTTTGGGTTGGGGCTATCGGCCTTGATCGGCAGTCAATACGTCGGCCTGTCGGCCGGCGCCTTTCCGAAGGTACACATTCCCGTACTCAGCGACTTGCCAATTGTCGGGCCGCTGCTGTTTTCGCATGACGCGCTGGTGTATGTGTCGCTTGCACTGGCCATTGCCCTGATCTGGTTTTTTAAGCGCACGCGCGCCGGGTTAATTGTGCGGGCGGTCGGTGATGATCACGATGCGGCCCATGCGATCGGTTACAACGTGGTGGCGATTCGTATGGGCGCGGTGCTGTTTGGTGGCGCCATGGCGGGGTTGGGCGGGGCCTATTTGTCGGTGGTCCAGACGCCGCTGTTCATTGAAAATATGACCGCGGGGCGTGGCTGGATCGCATTGGCGTTGGTGGTGTTCGCATCCTGGCGCCCAGGTCGCGTATTATTGGGTGCTTATTTATTCGGTGGTATTACGATTATCCAGCTGCACGTTCAGGGTTTTGGGATTGCAATCCCATCACAGATTTTGTCTATGTTGCCGTACCTGGCAACAATTGTGGTGCTGACGGTTATTTCGGCACGCGCCATAGGGGCACAACAGGGCGCACCGCGCTCACTTGGGAAGATCTTTAAGGTCACCCGTTAATCAAACGAGGAAGCAAGCATGCAATTAACTAAATGGATGGCCGCGGGTGCGGCTGCGCTAATGAGCGTGTCGGCTTTGGCCGCAGATCCGTTAAAGATCGGTTTTGTTTATGTTGGACCGGTGTCTGATGGTGGCTGGACGTACGAGCACAACGTCGGTCGTTTGGCGGTTGAAGCCGAATATGGCGATAAAGTGGAAACCACCTTTGTTGAGAGTGTGTCCGAGGGCCCTGATGCCGAGCGTGTGATCACGCAGTTGGCCCAGTCCCACGACATGGTATTCACTACCAGCTTTGGCTACATGAACCCGACCGTAAAAGTCGCCAAACGCTTCCCGAACGTCAAGTTCGAGCACGCCACGGGCTTTAAGCGCGCTGAAAACGTCGCCACTTACGGCTCACGTTTTTATGAAGGCCGTGCGGTTATCGGCACTATCGCCGGCGAAATGACCAAGACCGACACCATTGGCTATATCGCCTCTTTCCCGATTCCTGAAGTCGTGCGTGGTATCAACGCAGCCTACTTGGCGGCCAAAAAAGTTAACCCCAACGTCAAAATGAAGATCGTTTGGGTTAACAGCTGGTTCGATCCGGGCAAAGAAGGCGATGCGGCCAAAGCGCTGATCGACCAAGGCGCGGACGTATTGATGCAGCACACCGATTCGGGTGCACCCATGCAGATTGCTGAACAGCAGGGCATCTTTGCCTTCGGCCAGGCCAGCAACATGGCTAACTTCGGTCCTAATGCACAACTTAGCGGCATCATCGATGACTGGGCGCCCTACTACGTTCAGCAAGTCGGTAAGGCGTTGGACGGTTCATGGTCTAGCACCGACACCTGGGGTGGTTTCAACACCGGGATGGTTGCCTTGGCACCGTTCGGCGCGGCTGTACCGGCTGAATTGCAGGCGCGTGCACTGGAAGTTCGCGACAACATCGCAAACGGCACCCTGCACCCCTTCACCGGCCCGATCAACAAGCAAGACGGTAGTGCTTGGTTGGCTGACGGCGAAGTAGCCGACGACGGCACTTTGCTTGGCATGGGCTTCTATGTCGAAGGCATCGACGGCGTTTTACCCCAGTAATCCGCTAGACGATTGCAAAAGCCCCGCCTTGTGCGGGGCTTTTTTTTGACTGTTTTTAGTAAAATTTGAGCTTGGCCCAGGCCCTGCTATTCCATAGTCTGGGAGCATGACAACTCCAATGAAAACACTCGTCAACCAAGTCCCCACCGAGCTCGTGCTGAGCGACCCGCAAATGACCACCCTGCAATGGCTGCGCGCCCAAGGCCTGAGTGGCACCAAAGAGGGCTGCGCCGAGGGCGACTGTGGCGCCTGCACCTGTGTCATCGCCGAACACCGTGGCGACGCCGTCGAATTTAAACCGGTCAATACCTGTATCCAGTTTGCCTCGGCGTTGAACGGCAAAGCCCTGTTCACTGTCGAAGGCGTGGCCGACGGCGTGCGGTTGCACCCGCTGCAGCAAGCGCTGGTCGATGCGCACGCCAGTCAGTGCGGTTTTTGCACCCCCGGGTTCGTAATGTCCCTGTGGTACGGCGCGCACGCAAAGCCGCCACAATCGCGCCAGCAGTCGATGGATTTGTTGGCCGGCAACCTCTGCCGATGTACCGGTTACGGCGGCTTGCTGGACGTCGCCGATGGGCTGGGTGTGTTGCCGCCTGCGGACTGGGAAGCCCGCTTAAAAGCCAGTGTCAGCGACGCCCTGGCCACGCTGGATGCGCCGGCCGAGCGCTTCCAGCCGGGCGACTTGAAGGCGGCGTTGGAATTGCGCCGCGACTACCCGGCGGCCCAAATCGTGGCTGGCAATACCGATGTCGGGCTTTGGGTGACCAAACGCCACCAGCATTTCGAACAGATGATCCAGCTTGATCGGGTCGCTGAATTGCAGCGGGTGACGGTCACGGACCAGGCGATCGAATTGGGCGCCATGGTGACCTACGCCAATGCGCTGGAGCACCTCGGGGACTGGCCTAGCTTGCAAGAAATGATTCGCCGTATCGGCTCGACCCAGGTGCGCGCGGTCGGCACCCTGGGCGGCAATATCGCCAACGGCTCACCGATTGGTGACAGCCCGCCTGCGCTGATGGCGCTGGGCGCTGACATCAGGCTTGAACGGGCCGGTGGTGATCGCTGGCTGGCGCTGGACGACTTCTTTATTGAATATGGGCGCCAGGACTTGGCCGCGGATGAGCTGCTGACGCGGATTCGGATACCGCGCGGGGACCGGTTCTTTCGATCGTACAAACTGTCCAAACGCTTCGATCAGGACATTTCCGCGGTCAGTCTCGGCTTTAGCTGTGCGCTGGTCGATGAGCGGATCGTTGATCCCATTGTCGCCTGGGGCGGCATGGCCGGCACGCCGGTGCGCTCGCCGGCCTTGGAGGCAGCGCTGACGGGCCTGAAGCCGGCGCAGGCGGCCTCTGTGGTGGGCTGCTTGGCCGACGACGTCACGCCGCTGTCGGACATGCGAGCCTCAGCGGCTTATCGGTTGCACGCCGGGCAGGGCTTAGTGCAACGGGCGTTGCTGGCGCTGCAGGGCCTGCAGCCGCTGAACTTGGCCGAGCTGAGTGTGGCTGACTTGGAGGGTGGGATATGAGTCATCACGACAGTGGCGAATTGCACGTCGCCGGCACCGCGACCTACTTGGATGACATTGCAGTGCCGGCCAACACCCTGCACTGTGCACCGGTCCTAAGTCGCCATGCCCACGCCGGCATCGATGCGATCGATGTGGAGGCGCTGCGCGCCTGTCCCGGGGTGGTGGCGGTACTGACGGCGGCGGATATCCCGGGTAAAAATGATGTCAGTCCGATCGCCGGTGATGACCCCCTGTTTGCCGACGGCGAGGTGATCTACGAAGGGCAACAAATTGCCGCGGTCGTGGCTACTTCCCGGTTGGTGGCGCTGGAGGCCGCGCGCTCGGCCGTGGTCGACTATCAGCCGCGCCCGGCGGTCATTAGCTTGGCCGATGCGATTACGGCGAATCAGCTGATCCAGGCACCGTATCGGATGAGCGCCGGCGATGCCGAGTCGGCGATTGCCCAGGCCGCGCACGCGCTGGACGGATCGTTCGAGCTGGGCGGGCAGGACCACTTTTACCTAGAAGGTCAGGCGGCATTGGCGTTGCCCGGCGAGCAGGGCGCGATTGAGGTGGTCTCGTCGACCCAACACCCAACTGAAGTTCAGCACGTGGTGGCCCGGGTATTGGGCGTCGCGGATCACTTGATTGATGTGGCTGTGCGCCGATTGGGCGGCGGTTTCGGTGGCAAGGAAACCCAGGGCAACTACCCGGCCGCGGTGGCCGCATTGGCGGCTCAGCGCTTGGGGGTGCCGGTCAAGTACGTGATGGACCGTGACGACGACATGCGCATGACCGGCAAGCGTCACGATTTCCGGATCGACTACCGCGTCGGCTTTGACGACCGGGGCCGCATTTTGGGCCTGGCGATGACGCATCACGTGCGCTGTGGCAACAGCATGGACTTGTCCAGCGCGATTGCCGATCGTGCCATGTTCCATGCCGACAACGCTTATCACATTGAAAATCTGTGTGTGGATAGCCTGCGTTACCGCACTCATACCGTCAGTGCGACTGCGTTTCGCGGTTTTGGCGGGCCGCAAGGAATGGTCGGGATGGAACGTGTAATCGACCAGGTCGCGCACCATTTGCAGCTCGACCCGTTGGCCGTCCGACTGTGCAACGCCTATCGTGATGGGCCGACCCCGGGTCAACGCACGCATTACGGTATGAACGTTAACGATGGCGTTATCCAGGCGCTGATGCAGCAACTGGCGACGGACTCGGACTACGTCCAGCGCCGGGCTGCGATTAACCGGCACAACGAAACCGGGCCGATGATTCGGCGAGGCATCGCGTTGACGCCGGTGAAATTTGGCATTTCGTTCACCACCACGCACCTGAATCAGGCCGGTGCGCTGGTTCACATCTACAGTGACGGTTCGATTCAGGTCAACCATGGCGGCATCGAAATGGGCCAGGGCCTGTACACCAAAATTCGCCAGATCGCGGCCGACGCGCTGGCGATCGATCCGACCCGTATCCGGCTCACCCGAACCCAAACCGACAAGGTGCCCAATACCTCGGCTACGGCGGCGTCGTCCGGGGCTGACATGAATGGCATGGCGGTGGCTAATGCCTGCCACACGCTGCGCCGGCGGTTGACGGATTTTATTGCGGCCACTGACGGCTGCCAGGCCGACCAGGTCGAGTGGGCGGGCGATCGTATCTGCACACCGGCGGGCGAACGCGGATTTGCTGACTGGGTCCAGGCCGCCTACCTGGGCCGGATCAGCTTGTCGGCCACCGGCTTTTACGCGACGCCGGATATCCATTGGGACCGAGACAAGGCCGATGGCCGCCCGTTTTATTATTTTGCGTACGGCGCTGCGGTGACCGAGGCCTGGGTCGATACCCTAACCGGGGAGTCGCGGTTGGTGCGTGCGGATCTGTTGCACGATGTTGGGCGTTCGCTCAACCCGGCCATCGATTTGGGCCAGATCGAAGGGGGTTACGTCCAGGGCGCCGGCTGGCTGACCTGCGAGGAGTTGGTATGGACCGAGTCTGGGCGGTTGGCGACGCACGCGCCCTCGACCTACAAGGTGCCCTGTGCATCGGACCGTCCGCTACGGATGAACGCGTCTATTTACGGCCCCGGCTGTAACCGTGAACTGACCATTAAGCGCTCCAAAGCGGTCGGCGAACCGCCCTTGATGCTGGGCATCTCGGCCTGGTTGGCGCTCAGTCATGCGCTCGAAGGCAGTGGCCGAGACTACCCGGGCTTGGATGCACCGGCGACCCCGGAGCGGCTGTTGAACTGTTGGCTGCGATGACGGACTGGGATGGCGCGCGCGCCGAGTCAGGCGCGGATGGCGCGGTCTTGGCTGTGATCGTCGAGGCCATGGGCTCGCGTCCGCGCGACCTTGGTGCCTGGATGCTGGTTTACCCCGACCGCGTACTGGGCACCATTGGCGGTGGCGCCATGGAATTTCAGAGCATCGCCCACGCACGTCAGTTGAAGGGTGCCGACACCCGGGCGTTTCACTTAGGCCCCGGCATTGATCAGTGCTGTGGTGGCTACGTTGAAGTCGAGTTTGTGCACCTCGCAGCGCTGGACAGCGAGCCGGACTGGGTGGTGTTGCCGTCTGGCCGTCGTTGGTTGGCGCGGCCGCCCTTGCCCGTGCTGCGTGTGCACGGGGGCGGGCATGTGGCGCGCGCTTTGGCGCGGCTGTGTGTCGACATGCCGGTGACGGTGGAAGTGATCGAGCCGCGCGCCGAATGGCGCCACTGGCAGTGGCCGGACGGGGTCGATGTGCGCGCGGACGCAAGCGATCAGATCCCGGACGCGGTGCTGATTATGACCCACGAACACTCACAGGATTTGGACTGGTGTCGGCACTATTTGGCCGGCGCCGGCGTGCCCTGGTTGGGCGTGATCGGTTCAGATAGCAAAGCGGCCCGATTTCGTAAACGCCTGATCCAAGACGGCCTTGATGCGAGCGTAATCGAGTGCCCGGTGGGGCAACGCTTGGGTGATAAGTCACCGCCAGTGGTTGCACTGTCGTTGCTGCATGCGATGATGCCGAAGCTTTTATCCCAGCTGCCGACGAGTCGTATCCAATGAAGTTAATCCAGGGCCATTTGGTCGGTTTCGATGACGACCGCCAGTTCACCTCGCACCGGCGTGGTGTGGTCGCGATCGATGGCGGCCGTATTGTCGCACTGGGTGAGTTGGCGACGTTGCGCGCGGACTACCCGGATGCACCGCTGACGGACCATGGTGATGCCTGGGTATTACCCGGCTTTGTTGATGCACATGTGCATTATCCCCAGCTTGGGGTGATCGCCAGTCATGGGCGCGAGTTGCTGGAATGGTTGACGGACTACACCTTTCCGGAAGAAATGCGCTTCCATGACCCCGCCTATGCGCGGGTTCAAGCGGACGCGTTTTGGGATGAATTAACCCGCAACGGCACCACCTCAGCGGCGGTTTTTTCGACCGTGCACCCGGTCTCGGCCGACGCCTTGTTCGCCAGTGCGCAGGCCCGCGGCCACCGGGTTATGACCGGCAAGGTCATGATGGATCGGCATTGCCCGCCAGCCTTGGCCGATACCGCCCAGTCTGCGTACGACGATAGCGAATCCCTGATTCGGCGCTGGCACGGCGTTGATCGGTTGGACTACGCGCTGACGCCGCGCTTTGCGCCGACCTCGACGCCCGAGCAGCTGGCCGCCTGTGCGGCCTTATGGGACTGCTACCCGGACGTCGCGCTGCAGACCCATTTGTCTGAGAATCGTGCGGAAATTGACTGGGTTAAGCAGCTCTTTCCGGGGTCACAGGACTATGTCGGCGTCTATGAAGATGCCGGGCTGGTGCGCGCTCGCAGCTTGTTTGGCCACGCGATTCACTTGAATGAGCGCGAGCGGGCGGTGCTCAAAGACGCCGGTGCGGCGCTGGTTCACTGCCCGACGTCGAATTTGTTTTTGGGGTCTGGGCTGTTTGAGTTTCAGGCCTTGCTGGAGGCTGGGCAATCGATAGCGCTGGCCACGGATGTGGGGGGGGGCACCTCATTTTCTATGTTGGCGACCATGAAAGCGGCCTATCAGGTCTCGGCCATGACGGGACGGGCGTTGGATATCGAGCCGTTGTGGTACAGCGCGACGCTGGGCGCCGCGCGCTCATTGGGTTGGGCCAACGTGGGCAATTTGGCGCTCGGGTTTGAGGCCGACCTGATTGTGATTGACCCGGCGCAATCACCGGTATTGGCGCAGCGCGTGGCGCGTGCCGATAGTCTGCGCGAGGCGCTATTTGCGACCGCTATCTTGGCCGACGACCGGCACGTGGTTCAAACCTACCTGGCCTAGACGTCGTTCCAGGCCGGATCGTCGCGGGTCAGCAGCGATGGGAAGTGTTTGATTAGGGTGCTTTTGGCCTCGTCCAAACTCTCGCTTGGCCAGTCATGGCGTCCCGCCGCTTCGGACAATTCGAACAGCTGTTGCAGGCATTGTGTCGCGTGCGGGGTCAGCGCGTGCATGGATTCGGGTTGGCCGCGGTGGGCAATCAATTGTTGCAGCAGCGCCTGCACCTTGCGAGTAGCCTGTGTCGAATCATGAATAAACGTGGTCTGGTCCATAACAATCCCCCTGAATTTAAGCGGATCGACAGTCTAGTGCTTGGTGCGCCGCCTAATCTGCCCTTAGGTCGCAGTTTCGAGCGTCAAGAAATCGGCTGCGGTCAACCTGGGCTAGAGCCCAAATAGGCCCGCGGTTAAGCGCCCAGGGGTCAAAACCGCAAGGGCGCCGGCGATCAACAGTCCGCCAGCACAACCGAGCATATGGCGTTGGTGGGCGCGGCGGTGGCCGCGGCGAATGGCGATTATTGCCAGCGTCAAACTGAGCAAGGTCCAGCCGGACAATAGATGAATCCAGCTAAAGTGATCGGCCAACACAAATGAGCTGGCGGCAACCCACAGCATTAACCCGACCCACAAACGGCCGACGCCTTTGTGCCGCGCGGTGCCTTTTGCCGCCAGCAACACGCCGGCGCCGACGATCACCGCCGCCGCCGCCGGCAGCGCATGCCAGATCAGCCAAGCGTTAGAATACGCCACTACGACAGCGTCCGTGTGCGGGCGCCGGCTTGGCCGGGGGGGAGGCCGTATTCGTCGGTAAAGGCCGAGTAAAAGCCGCTCAAGGAATTGAAACCCACTTCAAGGGCGATGGCAGTCACCGGTTTTTCGTTGCGCACGATCATTCGGTGGGCATGGGACAGCCGTAGTCGGCGGATAAAGCTGTGTACACCACAATCCAATAGCCGCTGGAAAATACGCCGGGCCTGGCTGACAGACAATCCGGCCGAGGCGGCGACCTGGTCGACCGTGATCGCATCCAAATAGCGTGTGAACACGAAGTTGAGCATTTTTTGGATGCGCACCAAGTCCGGGGGCGAGGCGGTCTGCAGGCCCTGACTTTGGATGTGGGCCATGGCCATGCGCCGGATCCGCAAGCCGACTTCCTGTACGGTTTGCTGCTGGCGCCATTGCACCGCCGACGTCCAGTCCGCGTGCCAGTGGCGAAATAGCGGGCGGTCGAAACTGGCCTGGTCCTTGGCAAACAATATGTCACCGCGAAACAGGCGCGCCAAGAACTCGATCGGCAGTTGCAGCTGGCTGAGTGAATCCAGTGGCAGGTTAATATTAATGATTTCGCCCTGGCCTTCGACGATCACGGCCTGGTGATCAAATTGAGCCCAGAACAAGGTGATCTGGTTCGGCTCGACCCAGACCTCGCCTTGTGGGGTTTGATAGAGCATGCGAGCGCCGGTTAAAAAGTTCACTTCGAGGTGGGCGTGGGTGTGGCTACGATCCATTACGACTGGGGTGTGGCGTTGAACGCTAAAGCCGGGGCCGGGTGCGTAGTCGAGCACGGGGTGGTACCTCGAGGTTATTTTTTCGGAAGCGTACCTGCTTTATTCGGAAGTGACCAATGCCCTTTGGGCGCATAGTCGTGAGGTAACACCCAAAAGAATAAACGAGGATCACCCATGAATAAGAAACTGACCGCACTTGCGGCCGCAGCCTTGATGGCCGGTGGCGCTAACGCAGGCACTCTGGTTATCAACACTGACGACCAAAACCCTGCACCGAAAGCGGCCTTCGAGTACGCAATCGATAGTTTTAAAGCCGCCAACCCTGACGTCACGGTGGAGTGGAACAACTTTGACCGCGAAGGTTACAAAACTCGCATCCGTAACTTTCTGACGGCCGATGCACCTGACGTCGCGACCTGGTACCCCGGTAACCGCATGGCGCCCTTTGTTGATGCCGGCTTGTTCATGGACATCAGCGACGTTTGGGCTGCCGAGGGCCTGGACAAAGAAATGGCCAGCACTCAAGCCACTATGAGCCGCGACGGTAAGCAATACATGGTGCCGTACAGCTACTACCAGTGGGGCATCTATTACCGCAAGGACCTGTTTGACAAGGTTGGCGCAGAGGTCCCTGAAACCTGGGATGAACTGTTGGCGACCAGCGCGACACTCAAGGAAAACGGCATTACGCCTTTCACCATTGGATCTAAATTCAAATGGACCACGGGCGGCTGGTTTGACTACCTGAACTTGCGCAGTAACGGCTACGAGTTCCACATGGACCTGACCGCGGGCAAGGTGCCGTACACGGATTCACGCGTCCAGGCGACCTTCGATCGTTGGGACGAGCTGGTTAACAACGGCTACTTCATCGAAAACCACGCCACCTACAACTGGCAGGAAGGCATGGCACCGATGGTTCAGGGCGACGCGGCCATGTACCTGATCGGTAACTTCGCGGTGGCACCTTTCAAAGAAGCCGGCCTGACCGAAGACCAGTTAGGTTTCTTCCAGTTCCCGGAAATCACCAAGGGATTGCCGATGGCCGAAGACGCCCCGGCGGATGCCTTCTTTATCCCGGCCGGTGCTAAAAACGTCGATGACGCTAAGAAGTTCTTGGCGCACATTGCCTCGCCCATGGTCCAGACCGAGATGAACAAAATCTTGGGCCAGTTGCCGCCGTCATCGGCTGCGCAGGTTAACGACGACCCTTACCTGAACGCCGGTTTCGAGATGCTGTCGGGTGCCTATGCACTGGCTCAGTTCTATGACCGTGACGCACCGGCTGCAATGGCCAAAGCGGGCATGGACGGCTTCCAGGAATACATGGTTAAGCCCGATCGCCGCGCGGCGATCTTGGAAAACCTGGACCGTGTGATGAAGCGCGCATACCAGTAGATCGATAGACCGAAGCGGCCAGTCCAGGCTGGCTGCTTTTCTTGCAATTTCCTCCACACGGACGGATTCAAATGCTGAGTCAACAACAAAAACGTGCCCTGACGCCTTGGCTGTTCATGGCGCCGGGAATAGTGATGTTCCTGCTGTACGTCGTGTGGCCTATTGGTCAGAGCTTGGCCCTGAGCTTTTACCAATGGGACGGGTTGTCCGCGCCGACCTATATTGGTTGGGACAACTACATCGAGCTGTGGTCCGACCCGACCTTTATGGTGGCCTTGAAAAACAACGTTATTTGGTTGGTATTGTATATGTTGGCCGTGCCCTTTGGTTTGGGTATCGCGCTGTTGCTGAACCAAACGGTGACGGGCATTCGGTTGATCAAGAGCCTGTTCTTTTTCCCCTTTGTGATTTCCCAAGTTGTGGTTGGGTTGGTGTTTGCGTGGTTTTACGACCCCAATAACGGCTTGCTCAACATTGTGTTGGCATGGTTTGGATTCGACCCGGTCAGTATCCTGGCCGACGAAGACCTGGTTACCTACGGCATCATCGCCGCCGGGCTGTGGCCCCAGACCGCGTACTGCATGATCTTGTACCTTACCGGCTTGAATTCGGTCAGTCCTGACGTGGTCGAGGCCGGCAAGATCGACGGTGCCGAAGGCTTTCGCATGCTCTGGAGTGTGGTCCTGCCCCAGCTGCGTCCGGCGACCTTTATTGCCGTGGTGGTGACGGTGATTGGCGCGCTGCGATCGTTCGATTTGATCGCCATCATGACCCAGGGCGGTCCATATCAACAATCCCAGGTGCTGGCCTACTACATGTACGAGCAAGCACTGTCCGAATACGGCTACCGAATGGGGTATGGCAGCGCCATCGCCACGGTGCTGTTCATGATTATGATGGTTTATATCGTCGGCTTCTTGGTCAAAATGTACCGCGACGAGCGGGGTGTCTGATGTTTCCTGAACCGATACAAAAACGTTCCATTTTTGCCCAAATCAGCTACAAGATCACGCTGCCCTTGGCCTTGGCGGTGTGGTTGTTGCCGCTGTTTGCGGTGTTGCTGACCGCGGTGCGACCGGGTGGCGACATCAATGCGGGCAACTATTGGGGGATGCCCAGTGAAATCCTGTGGTGGCAGAACTTTGCCGAGGTGATTTTTAACTCCGAGGTCGGTCCGTACATGATCAACTCGCTGAAAATCACCATCCCAACCATGCTCGGTGCGGTCGGGATTGCGTGCCTAACCGGGTATGCGCTGGCGGTTTACCGTTTTCGGTTGAATCTGGTCGTGTTCTTTATGTTCATTGCCGGCAACTTTGTGCCGTTCCAGATTCTGATGGTGCCGGTGCGCGAGCTTACCCTGCAGCTGGGTCTGTATAACTCGATGTGGGGCTTGGTGATGTTTCACGTGGCCTTTCAAGCGGGGTTTTGTACGCTCTTTATGCGCAATTTCATCAAGGCCTTGCCGTTTGATTTGATTGAAGCGGCGCGTATTGATGGCGCCAGTGAGTTTGCGATTTTTACCCGTATCGTGCTGCCGTTGATGCGCCCGGCGATTGCGGCCTTGTGCGTGCTCATCTTTACCTTTATCTGGAACGACTTTTTCTGGGCCACGGTGCTGATCCAGTCCGAGTCAGACATGCCGGTTACCGGTGGGCTTAAAGCCTTGAACGGACAGTGGGTGGCGCGCTGGCACCTGGTCAGTGCCGGTTCGATCATCGCGGCACTGCCGCCGGTGCTGATGTTCTTCGCCATGCAAAAACACTTTATTGCCGGGCTGACGCTGGGGGCTAGCAAGGGATGATCGCGCTTGAATGTGGTCACAATCAGCTGATTGTGGATCAGGCTGGACGGGTCGCTCACTTGGGCGCGCGGCTGCCGCTGCGACATATTCCGAATTACCAACCGCAGGTGTCGCGGGCGCGCACTGAACAGCCCAGCTGGCCCGAGGCATTGCCGTTGGCCGGCAATGGTTGGTTTGGCGTGCCGGGTTTGGCGGTACATTGTCGCGGTGACAATGCCCAGCCACGGCCGTCGAGCGTGCGCGTTGAGGTGGCCGACGGGTGCCTGGCGATTCACTTTTACGATGCCGTGATCGACTTGCATTGGAGTCAGCATTGGCACGCGCTGGGTGATAGCGGCGTATTTCGTGTCCACAGCGAAGTGCTGCCGTCGCAGGACACGCAGCTGAACTATTTGGCCAGTGTCGCGATTCCGGTGGTGCATGCCAGTGATGTGCTGTTCTGTGCCGGGGGGTGGACCCGGGAAGGGCAGTTGCATCGCCAAACCCTGCAGGTCGGTGGCTGGCACCAAACCAGTCGGGTCGGCCGCAGTGGCCACGACCATTACCCGGCGTTTTACGTCAATCAACCGGGCCGCTCGATGGTGCTGTCGTTGGCCTGGAGTGGCGATCATGAGTCCCACGTCGATGTCTTGGCCGAGGGTCAGCGCCTGGCCCAAATTGGCGAGCACCTGGCGGTGCCATTGGCACTGTCAGCGGGCCAGCGTCACCAGTCGCCGCCGGCCTTGGTCAGTGTCGGTCCCAGCGAACAGGCGGCGCAGCATGATCTGCACCAAGCGCTGCGCGCGCACTGGTTGCCGGTTGATGTGGCGCAGCCGCGTGACGTCCATTTAAACAGTTGGGAAGCGGTTTATTTTGACCATAACCTGCCGGGTTTGGCGGCACTGGCCGCGGCCGGAGAGCGCGCTGGGGCCGAGCGTTTCGTGTTGGACGATGGCTGGTTCGGCTCGCGCCGCAATGATGAATCTGGCCTCGGTGATTGGACGATTTCATCCGAGGTCTGGCCGGAGGGATTTACCCCCTTGGTCAAGGTGCTGGCCCAGCATGGGCAAAATTTTGGACTGTGGGTCGAGCCGGAAATGGTTAATCCGGTTTCGCAGTTGGCCGCGCGCCACCCCGAGTGGATGTTGCACGATGCCCGCTACCCGCCCATTCAAGGTCGCCAGCAATTGATGCTGGATTTGGGCCTGGATGCGGTCCAGAACGCGCTCTTTACAGCCTTGGATGCGGTCTTGTCGGCCTACCCGATTCGCTACCTAAAGTGGGACCATAACCGGCTTGCCGGGCAACCGCGTTCGCAAGGGCGCTATGGCACACGCGCGGCGGTGCTGGGCGTGTACGCACTGTTTGAACGCCTGCGAGCGGCCCATCCTGACGTTCAGATCGAAAGCTGCGCGTCCGGTGGCGGACGCATGGATTTGGGTGTGCTGCGGCATTGCTACCGGGTCTGGACCAGCGACTGCAACGATCCGATAGAGCGGGCGCTGATGCAGCCGGCGATGATCAAGTTTTTACCACCCGAAGTGCTCGGCTCACACGCGGGTCCCGCGGATTCACACACAACATCGCGGGTGACTGCGCTGAAAACCCGAATTATTTCGGCGCTTCAGGGCAGCTACGGTTATGAATTCAACCTGGCAAGTTTGGACGAAGCGCAGCTTGCGCTGCTGGCCGAGGGCGCGCAGTGGTACAAGGCCAACCGGCTGTGGATGCAGTGCTGCGAGAGTTTTGTGTTGACGGAACCGGCGGCGCCTCGACAGCTGCTGATGAAACGTTCGGCGTGCGGCTCGCACATGGCGCTGTGGGTGATTCAGGTGCGGGCTGAACCTGGCGGAGTGGCGCCACCGGCGCGGTTGCCGCTGGACGGCGAGTGGCGGCTGAATACGGTGATGGACAGTGACTTGCACGGTTTTAGCCGTGCCTACACAGCGCCGCCATCATTCAGCGGCGAGGTCCTCAGTGGCGCCTGGTTGGCGGCCCAAGGCTTGAACCTAGTCACGCTGTTGCCCGAGCAGGCCCTGTTAATTGAAGGCACCCGGGTATGACGATTCGGGCGTTCGCGCCGGGTCGCGTCAATCTGATTGGCGATCATATTGATTACCTGGGGGGTGATGTGTTGCCGATGGCGCTGGCGCTGGGCACGCGGGTGTCGATCACGCCGGCCGCTACATTTGAATTCATCAGTGCCGACTACCCCGAAGTTTGGCGTGGTGATCATTGGCCGGCGCCGTCCGGGCAGTGGTACGACTACCTGGTGGGGTGCCTGCAAATTTGGCCGGGTCCAGCATTAACGGCGTGCCGCATTTATGTGGCCGGCGATTTGCCGCGCGGCAGCGGACTGAGCTCCAGTGCAAGCTTGGAGGTGGCGGTGCTAACCGCGCTGAACCATGCGCTATCGGGTGGTTTAAGCGCGACCGAAATCGCCGTGCTCGGTCAGCGCGTCGAGCGCGAATGGATTGGTTTGAACTGCGGCATTATGGACCAGTACGCCAGTGCGCATGGGCGCGCCGGGCATGCGCTGCGCATTAACTGTGGAGTGCCCGCGCACACCGACGTCGCGCTCAATCTAGGGGACACTGAAATTTGGGTGGTGAACTCAAAAGCGCCGCGTGGATTGCCCGGCAGCCTGTACAACCAGCGCGTCGCCGAAACCGCCGAAATCGCTCGGTGCCTGGGGGTGACAGGGGCATTGGCGCATTGCCCGGACGATCGGATTGGCGAGCTTGCGCCGGCGTTGCAACCTCGATTGCGCCATGTCGTCAGCGAACAGGCACGGGTTGGTGAGTTTGTCGCGGCGGCAGCCAGCGGCGATGTGGCGACGATGGGGGCGTTGATGAATGCGTCCCACGACTCGCTGCGCGACGACTACCAGGTCTCGGGGCCGGATCTAGACGCCCTGCAGGTCGCGCTGTTGGAGTGCCAGGGTGTGCTGGGGGCACGCATGACCGGCGGTGGCTTTGGCGGTTGTGTGGTCGCTTTGGTCGCCGCTGATGCGGTCACGGCGATGCAAGCCGGGGTCGCCCAGGACTACGCCGAGGCGACCGGCCGAGTGCCGGACTTTATTGCCGGTGTGCCGTCCGCGGGGGCCCACATCCTATGAGTGGCCATTGGGAAAAGCGCTGGCATCCGCTGCGCCGAGAGTGGGTCATTATCAGTGCCAACACCGCGGCGCGTCCGTGGGGCGGTGCCCGGGTCGATGGCGCGGGCCCCGCGGCTGTCAAGCACGACCCCAATTGCTACCTGTGCCCGGGTAACACACGCGCCTGCGGTGACACCAATCCGGCCTACGTTGGAACCTATGCCTTCGACAACGACTTTCCGTCGCTGTCATTCGCCGCGCCGGTCACCGCCGCCGCGGGCCGCGATCAAGCCGGTGGTCTGTGTCGAGTCCTGTGCTGGAGCCCGCGCCACAACGATTCCCTGGCCAGTTTGGATGACGCTGCACTGCAAGCCGTGGTGCGCTTGATGCGCGATGAGCATCGTGCCGCGCGCCGGCCAGGTGTCGCCCAAGTGTTGGTGTTTGAAAACCGCGGCGCCGAGATCGGCGTTTCAAATCCGCACCCGCATGGCCAGCTATATGCGACTGACTTTGTAACCCGCCAAGCGGACGAATGGCGCGACGCCCAGCACCAGCACCGGGTTAAATCGGGCGGACGGTTGATTCCGGATTACTTGGCCGGGATGGCTCCAGGGCAGCGCATCGGTGGCCAGGGTGAATGGTCGGTGTACGTGCCCGAATGCGCGCGCTTGCCGTTTGAGACCTGGACTACGTTGGACAGTGCAGTCAGTCATCTGGACGGTCTGAGTGATGCCCAGTGCGATGCCTTGGGGCCGCTGCTGGGCCAGTTAGTTCGGGCCTACGACGGCCATTTTGGGCGCGCGACGCCGATGAATCTATTGTGGGCCAGCGCTCCGGTTGATGGCGATCCACGCAACCGCGACTGGCAGCTGACGTTAATGGCCCAGCCGGCGCTGCGCGAGCCGGATAAATTGAAGTATTTTGGTGGCTTCGAACAATTGAGCGGCAATGTGGTCAACCCGCTGCGCCCCGAGGACGCGGCGGCCCAGTTGAGTTTGGCCATGGCGCGCGCAGCGCGCGCATAAAGGAGGCCGCATGCGGTTAGGTACCTGTTATTTCCCAGAACATTGGGACCCCAGTGAGCACCAGCGCGACGTCGACCTGATGGTTCAGGCGCGTTTGGATATCGTTCGCATGGGCGAGTTTGCCTGGTCGCGGATTGAGCGTGAATCAGGCCAATTTGATTTTGATTGGATGGATCGCACGCTGGACCGCATGCACAGCGCCGGTCTTGAGGTGTGCTTGTGCACGCCGACGGCGACACCACCTAAATGGTTGGTCGACCGTTACCCCGAAATACTGCCGGTCGGGCCGGATCGGCAGCTGCGCGATTTCGGTTCGCGTCGCCACTATCGTTTCGCCAGCACCGTGTATCGCGAGCAGTCCGAACGGATCACCGAAATTGTGGCCGCGCGTTGGGGCCAGCACCCGGCCGTCACGACCTGGCAAACTGACAACGAATACGGCTGTCACGACACCACGTTCAGTTATGCGCCGGATGATTTGCGCGCATTCAAGGACTGGTGTGCGGCTCGCTACGCCACGCCAGACGCGTTGAACCGAGCGTGGGGCAACGCCTTTTGGAGTCAAGAAATCACTGACTTTGACCAGCTCTGGTTGCCGGTCGGTGCGGTCACCGAAATCAACCCAGCCTGTGCCTTGGCGTGGCGCCGGTTTGGCTCGGATCAAGTGGTCGACTTCAACCGCTCGCAAGTCGAGTTGTTGCGCACGCACAGTCCGGGGCGGCGGGTGGCGCATAATTTCATGGGCTTTTTTACCGAATTCGACCATCACCGCGTGGCGGCAGATTTGGACATTGCGGCCTGGGACTCGTATCCCTTGGGATTCACCGATATGTCGCCGTTGCCGCTGGCGCAAAAGCTCGAGTACATGCGCACGGGGCACCCGGACATCGCCGGGTTCCATCACGACCTGTATCGCGGCATGGGCGATTTGTGGGTCATGGAACAGCAGCCCGGGCCGGTCAATTGGGCGCCGCACAATCCGGCGCCGTTGCCGGGCATGGAGCACTTTTGGATCTGGGAGGCCTGGGCCCACGGGGCCGACGTCGTCAGCTTTTTCCGGTGGCGCCAGGCGCCTTGGGCCCAGGAGCAAATGCACGCCGGCATGCTGCGGCCGGACGGTCAGCCGGACGCGGCATTTTATGCGGCCCAACGCGCCGCCCAAGAGCGCGACCAATGGTTCCCCAACGGAGTGCCGGCGAACGTCCAGGCGCCGGTTGCGCTGGTGTTGGACTACGAATCCTTGTGGGCTCAGGAGATTCAGCCTCAGGGTGCCAGCTGGAATCCGCTGTGGGAGGCTATGCGTTGGTACCGTGCTGCTCGCGAGAGCGGTTTGACCTTGGACGTGGTGGGTCCCGGTGCTGACCTGAATGGCTATGCGCTGGTGCTGTGCCCGGCCAGCGCGATTGTCGATCCGGCGCGGGTCGATCAACTGGCCGCCGCGAGCGGCCGCGTCTTACTCGGTCCGCGTAGCGCCAGTAAAACGCCCGAGCTGAGTATCCCCGAAGGCCTGGCGCCGGGGGCGATGACGCAATTGATGCCCATTAAGGTGGTCCGAGTTGGCTCATACCGCAGCGAGTGGTCGATGGGCTGCGAATTACCCGACGCGCGGGTGGTCCGGTGGCGCGAACAAATCGAAACCTCGTTGACGCCCCAGGCATTGGCTGAGGACGGTGGCGGGCTTTGGTATCGCAACGGTCTGGTTGATTATTTGGCCGCGGCGCTGGATGACGATGGGTTGCGCCGGTTCATTGCGGACCGTGCGTGCGAGCAAGGGCTGAACTGCGAGGTGCTGGCGCCGGGCGAGCGTGTGCGCGTGCGCGGTGCGATGCGCTGGCATGCCAACTCTGGCCTGGCGCCGGTGGAGGGTGCCCAGGGCGCGCTCGGCCAGGGCCAGTTTTCGATCACGCCTTAACCGAAGCTGAGTAAGCTCAAGGCCATGGCTTGGCCGCGTATGCCCAGCAAACGCTGGTACTCCGGCCCGTCAGCCCAGGCCCGTGCCGCGGCGGTGTCCGGAAAGCGTAGTAAGGCCAGGGCGTCGGGTGCGCTCATTAGGGTCTCGTTAAACAAAAAAGTATCGAAGTCGGCGCGCGCGACCGCTTCGCCTGCGTAGGGCCTCAGGGTAGCCGCGACTTGGTCGCGGTACTGGGCAAATGCCTCGGCATCTTTTAAGTGAATCAATCCAACTACGTAACAGCTCACGTTCGTCTCCTTTTGGTCCTAGGAACCATTGCGCGGGTGCGCAGTCCTAGGGGTATCAAACAACGGAAAGCATCCATGAAAACTATCGCCATGACTATGCTCGTTACGGTGTCGACGCTGGCCGCGGCCGCCACTGATCCGGTCTACACCTCACGGTTTAGCAACAATGCCCTAGGTGGTTATGACGCCGTCAGTTACCACGCGGGCTCGCCACCGCAGCGTGGGAATACGGCCTTTAGCCATGACTACATGGGCGCAACCTGGCTGTTCGCCAACGCTGCCAATCGCATGGCGTTCGCCGCGTCACCCGCCCAGTACGCGCCGCAATACGGCGGCTATTGCGCCTGGGCTGCGGCCCAAGGCTATACCGCCAGCGGTGACCCGATGCAGTATTCGGTCGTCGATGGGCGCTTGTTTTTGAACTATAACGCCAGCGTGAAACGTAACTGGGAGGCGGATATTCCCGGGTTCATTAAGGCCGCGGACGCGAATTGGCTTGGGTTATTGAATTAGATGTGTGTCGATGACCGGAACGTCGCCATAGGCGGTCGCGCGATTTTTGCCGGTGCGTTTGGCGTGATACATGGCGGTGTCTGCCTCGCGTAGCAGCTGGCCCAGGGTCGATGAACGTGAACCCATGGCATAGCCAATGCTGGCGGACAAGATACTGGAGCGATCTTCGACGCGAACGGGCTTCATGATCTCGCGTCTAACCCGTTCGGCGACGGTGTGGAGGTCGCCCGGTCCGCGAATTTGGGTGCACAAAATAACAAACTCATCACCGCCGATACGGGCCACGCAGTCGGTGGCGCGCGCGGCCACGGTTAAGCGTTGCCCAATTTGGTGCAACACCCAGTCGCCCACTTCATGGCCATAGTTGTCGTTGATGGGCTTGAACCCATCCAGGTCAATTAGCAGCAAGCCAATGGCGATGCCGGCGTCGCGGATGTTGAGGGCAAATAGCTGCTCAAAGGTGTGCTCTAATTGGCGGCGGTTGGCCAATCCGGTCAGCGGGTCCGAGTTGGCCTGGGCATACAGCTGATCGCGCGCGGATTCGGCATCGCGCAGGGCGGTGTACAGCGCCAGCGTCTTGGATTCCAGTAGCTGCTCGGCTTCGTTGCGAGCCGCTTCGACCCTCAACAGTTTGCGTTCCAGCCGAGCGATTTGCTTGGCTTGTTCGTCGCTCACGCGGCCATCCGGGTCAGAGTAAAGATGACGTGGGTTTGGGCTTCATCCGAGCGGTCGTCCATGGCAATGTCGATGTGTTCGTTAAAGTGGCCAACGCAACCGGCGATCAGGCCGTAGGCCAATGTCGACAACGGCTTGTCCGAGCGGTAGGTCATTTCGAGCACATGTTCGGCTAAGCGGTTTGGGTAAAAGCGGGGCAATTCAGCCTCGGGGTAAAGCTTCATCACTTCCACGTGGATGGTGTTGTCGAGCTTTTCCAATAGCTGAAAGGTGCTGGTGACGCCCTCAAAATGGACCGGGTATTTGATCGCAAAGCGCCCCAGCAGGTGCTCACCATAGACCTGTAATAGATCTGGGATTGATACCCCAGTGCGCTCACTGAGGGCGCTGATAAGGCTGACCATTTCACTGAAAGGGTAGGTCCCGACTGCTGTGTAGGCGGCATTCGACGCCAGCGTGCTTGACTCTATGATGCCGTCAGCCATGTCCAGGCCAAATTTTGCTTCGACCAAATTCAAGAATTCGAGAAAAATAACACCTTTCATATAAAGCAGCCTTTATGCATTTGTCCGACGACATAGCCCGACCCGTTTAGTGTAGAAGAGTGTGATCAATTTCACACAGATACAGATGGCCGAATTGAGACAAGAATAGGCCGATAATACCGGAGCGTCCTTTACGCGTCGGCGGTAAACTAGGCGCAGGACAAGGAGGACACGGCGATGCAAACCCACGACGGCTGGTTAGTGATCATGAGCAAGCCCAAAGCTGAGCTCGACGCCAAGCATCAACTCGGCAACCAGGGCTTCGATGTTTACCTGCCCATGCGGCCGGCCCGTGCGCGCAGTCAAACACCGGCCCAGCCGGTGCCGCTGTTTCCGCGTTACTTGTTTGCCCGATTAACCGCCGCCGCGCCCTCCGTAATGCCGATTCGCTCGACCCGAGGCGTCAGCCAAGTAGTCCGATTTGGCACCCAAATGGCTTGGGCGACCGACCCGCTGATTCAACAAATCCAAGAGTTTGAGGCGCGCCTGCTGGCCGCCGGCACACCCGGGCGTTTCAAATCCGGTGACCGGGCCGAAGTGCTTAGCGGCCCTTTTGCCGGGGTTACCGCCGACGTTTTGAAAAGTGATGAGGCGCGGGTGGTGCTGTTGCTGACGATCTTGGGCGGGCAACAGCCGGTATCATTTAACGCGGATATCTTGGCGCCGGTTTAATCCGCCAGCTCGGCCGTCAGTCGTCGCCACACCCACCAGGTTGATCCGACAAACACCAGCAACAGCACCAGGCTAACTGCGCCATACCCGTTGTCGATAGCGCGTTCAATCGAGGCGCCAAAGGTATAGCCGATGCCGACCATGATGCTGGCCCAGCTGGCCGCTGATGCGGCATTGAGCAGACTAAAATGCGGCCACGCAATGTCGGTCAGGCCGACCGGAAAGGCGCCCACGGTGCGCAGACCCTTTGGATAGCGATAGATAAATATATAGGCGGCGCCGTAGCGGTTAAGCAGCAAGGTGGCACCGGCGACCCACTTGCTCAGCCGCGGTTTGTCCGCCAGCCAATTGTTCCCGTAGCGCCGCGCCACCCAGAAACGCACTTCATCACCTAGGTAGCCGCCGGCAAAGGCTGCGGCGCCGACCCAGACCGGATCAAGGGCGCCTTGGTGTGCTGCGAACCCAGCAAACAGGGGCAGGGCACCGCTTTTTAAGGCGCAATAAATAAATAACATCAGGTAAATCGTGGGGCCAAGTTGTTGGATCAACGACAGGATGCTGTCCATGTGCGCTCGGGCCTTTGAGATGGGGGGGTGTAGATGGTGGGCCTGCTCGGACTTGAACCGAGGACCGAACGATTATGAGTCGTGTGCTCTAACCAACTGAGCTACAGGCCCCGCTACACTGCTAACCAAAGCAGGCTTTGGTCGGCGCGCAGTATAGCCCAAGTTAGGGTGGCGCGGTCTAGTCGGCGCCGCCGGGCGCGCGAATTTGCGCCAGTGAGGTGCGGATGCTGGTGCGCAGTTCGATTTCGCGACTGACGGTGGCCGCGAGGGCAAACAGAATGTCCCGTTCACGGGCGTCCAGCGCCTGACGCGGTTCATGGTCGATCAGGCAAAAGGTCGCCACACGGTAGCCGGCGGATAAAATAGGGGTGCCTGCGTAGTAACGGATGTAGGGCTCGCCCGTCACCAGCGGATTGTCCATAAAGCGCAGGTCACGATGGGTGTCCTTTACCTCGAAAATGCTGTCATCCAAGATCGTATAGTTGCAAAAGGCTTGGTCGCGGGGTGTTTGATGGGCTGACAGGCCAACGCAGGATTTAAACCACTGGCGGTCCTGATCGATCAGGCTGACCAGCGCGATGGGGACTTGAAAAATATTGGCCGCCATTTGAGTCAGCCGGTCAAAGCTCTTTTCGGCGCCCGTGTCGAGCAGGTTTAAGGCTTGCAGTGCGGCCAGCCGCTGGGATTCGTCGCTTGCTGTCGGATAGTCAGCGTTCGCCATTCCGGGGCCTCTTCAATCGGGTGGGCCGGGCCAATCGCGCATTTAACGTGCACGATCAAGCCCGCCGCGTCCGGTTACTCGTCCAGGAAGCTGCGCAGGTGATCCGAGCGTGTCGGGTGGCGCAGCTTGCGCAGAGCCTTGGCTTCGATCTGACGAATACGCTCACGCGTGACGTCAAACTGTTTGCCGACCTCTTCCAAGGTGTGATCGGTGTTCATATCGATGCCAAAGCGCATGCGCAGCACCTTCGCTTCGCGTGCGGTCAAGCTCGACAGTACGTCTTGGGTTGCTTCTAACAAGCCCTCTTCAGTGGCACGGTCCAGCGGGCTCGACGCGCTGCTGTCTTCGATGAAGTCACCCAAGTTAGAGTCTTCGTCGTCACCGATAGGCGTTTCCATTGAAATCGGTTCTTTGGCGATTTTCAGGACCTTGCGGACCTTGTCTTCTGGCATTTCCAAACGCTCACCCAGCTCTTCAGGTGTCGGCTCGCGGCCCATTTCCTGGAGCATTTGGCGACTAACACGGTTCAGCTTGTTGATCGTTTCGATCATGTGGACCGGGATACGAATGGTTCGTGCTTGGTCGGCGATCGAGCGGGTGATGGCCTGACGAATCCACCAGGTCGCGTAGGTCGAGAACTTATAACCGCGGCGGTATTCAAACTTGTCGACCGCTTTCATCAGGCCAATGTTGCCTTCCTGAATCAAGTCGAGGAACTGCAGTCCACGGTTGGTGTACTTTTTCGCGATCGAAATCACCAAGCGCAGGTTAGCCTCGACCATGTCGCGTTTGGCCCGGCGAGCTTTGGACATGCCCTTGTTCAGGGCGCGCTGCAATGCCTTTAACTGGGTGAAGGTTAGGCCCGACGCCTGCAGCACCGAGGCAATTCGGATTTGGCAGCGTTTGATGTCGGAAATGTAGCGGTCCAGCATTGGCTTTTTCGACTTGCTGCGAATTTCATCAAACCATTCCGGGTTGGTTTCGTTACCGGTAAACGACTTAATAAATAGGCTGCGGTCGACACGGGCGTGGCGTACGCACATGTTTTGAACTTGGCGCTCTTGCTCTTTGACGTGATCCAGGACTTCTTTGACCTGACTGACCATGTCTTCGTAGACGCGCGGAACCAGTTTAATCGAACAGAAAACGTCAAGCAGTTCGTCCATTGCCAAGTCGAAAGACTTGGTGCCGCGGCCGTCTTTGGTTTGTGCGGCTTTGACCGATTCCAAGTGAGTGCGGATCAGCTCAAAACGGGCGCCGACTTCGACCATGTCCGGGCCGCTCGGGGCCTCGTCTTCGTCGTTTTCGTCGTCTTCGTCGCTCTTGTCTTCTTCAACCGCTTCGCCGGCCTTGATCGCTTCGGCTTGGGCTTCGGCAGCCTCGGCGGCGATCTGCTCGGGGCTCTTGGGGTCTTCGACTTCGTCCAAGAAACCGCTCATCAGGTCGGTGATCCGGCCGTCTTCTTCGATGATGCGGTCGTATTCGGCCAAAATGGCATCGACCACGCCGGGGTAATGGGCCACGGCCGCCATCACTTCGCGGATGCCGTCTTCGATGCGCTTGGCGATGACAATTTCGCCTTCACGGGTCAGCAGGTCGACCGTGCCCATTTCGCGCATGTACATACGCACGGGGTCGGTGGTGCGCCCGATGTCGGTTTCAACACCGGTCAGTACCGCGACCGCTTCTTCGCTGGTCGAGTCGTCCGCGGAGCTGTCGCCCTTGGCCAACAGCAGTTCCTCGGCGTCCGGTGCTTGCTCGGACACCGGGATGCCCATCTCGTTGATGGTGCGAATGATTTCCTCGACCTGTTCGGGGTCGGCAATGTCTTCCGGCAGGTGGTCATTGACCTCGGCAAAGGTGAGGTAGCCTTGTTCACGCCCACGGGCAATCAAGTCTTGGATGCGGGACTGGCGGGTGCCCGAGACGTTTTCGTTTGCTTCTGACATAAGATCCTGACGGCAAAAGGTGTGCGGAGGTAGCCCTGAATTATACCACAGGAATTAAAAGCCGTGGTCAGGGCTTTTTCTGGGTTTGTGCGGCGTTTCGCGCTGCAATCAAGCGTGCTAGTGCGCTGGCATCGTCGTTGCCGCTGGCTTTGATTCCGCGGCGCTCCAGCTTGGCGCTGCGACGGTCGCGGTGGTTTTCCAGGTCCTGCCATTGTGCGGCCAGTCGGTCCTGGGCAATCAGTGGGTCGCGGCGCGTGAATTCGGCAAAGATGCGGCCAATGTCGGTGTTCGAAAAATACCCCATCAGCGCCGCGGTGCTGTCGATCTTGTGGTCGACAATGGCCTCGATGACTTGGTTGATGGCGCGCTCCCAGGCCCCTTCGTGAGCCCAGCTCATCGGTTCCACGGCTAGGCTGGGTAGGTGGTACAGGCACTGCAAGTACTTGGCTTGGGCCGGCAGATTAATGCCAATGGGCGGCAACTCAAGCTTGGCCTCTGGGGCGGCGGGTGCCTCGCCAATCGGCATGGGTGCTGGATCGAAGTCGGCGTAGTAATCGGTGCCCTCGTTGTCGTCGGAACCTGCGTAGTTCATCAGCTCGTCATAGCCGTCGTTGGTCACCGGTTCAGCCGGCGGCTCGGGCTCGGGTTCTGGCGCAGGCGTCGGCGCCGGTTCGATTGGCGCGGGCTGCGCATGATCAACCAGGTCGCGGATCGCGGTCTTGTCGGTGCCGACGCGGCGCGCCAACTCATCCAGCATGAGTTCTTTTGGCAGGCCCTTGGGCATGCGCTTTAGGTGTGGCGCGACAATGCCGCCCAAGCGTGCGCGAGAATCCAGCCGCTGCATGTCCAGGTCCACACACAGGTGGTCGAATAAAAAGTCGGTCAGCGCGACTGCTTGACTCAGCTGCTTGTGATAGCCCGCCGTGCCCTCGGCTTGCAGCAGTGAATCAGGGTCCTGGCCATCGGGTAAAAACAGGAACAGGAATTCGGTTTGACCGTCCATCATTGGCAGGGCGTTTTCAAGCGCGCGCCAGCCGGCCTTTTTGCCCGCTTTGTCGCCGTCAAAACAAAATACGACCTGTGGAACCAGTCGGCACAGCTGCTCTAAATGGTCGGCCGTGATCGCGGTGCCAGAAGTCGCCACGGCGCAGGGCAATTCGAACTGGGCCAGCGCAATCACGTCCATTTGTCCCTCGACCACGATCAGCCGCTCCAGCGTGCGGTTGGCGGTGATGGCTTCGTGCAGTCCGTATAGCACTTTACCTTTGTGGAAAATGTCGCTTTCGGATGAGTTCAAGTACTTGGGCTTGCTGTCGTCCAGCACACGCGCGGTAAAGGCCACCGTGCGGCCGCGCCGGTCGCGGATCGGGAAGGTCACGCGATTACGAAAACGGTCGTAGTTGCGCCCAGGTTTGCGCACCAACAGCCCGGCCTTCTCCATTTCGTCGTCGTTGAATCCCGATTGGGTCAGGTGTTGACGCAGCGCCTGGCCGCTGACGGGGCTGAGGCCGATACCGAAACGTTTGGCAGTCGCGCCGCTGAGGCCGCGGCCTTTAAGGTAGTCGATGGCGCCGGCTTTGTTGGCGGCGTTGCGCAGATTCCATTGGAAGTACTCGTCCGCCGCCTGGACCACGTCATACAGACGCTGACGTGCTTTTTGGGCGCGCTCTTGGGCCGGGCTGACGTCTTCGCGCGGGACCTCTACGCCTTGGCGCTTGGCCAGCATCTCGACCGCGCCAATAAAGTCCAAACCACGCTTTTCCTTGGCATAGGTCAGGGCATTGCCGGACGCGCCACAGCCAAAGCAGTGATACACCTGTTTTTCGGGCGAGACGCTAAACGAGGGGCTGCGGTCGTCGTGGAAGGGGCACTTGCCCTGGTAATTGTTGCCGGAGCGTTTGAGCGCGACGTCCTCGCCGATCAACGAGGTCAACTCGACGGTGTCGAGTAGCTGATCAATAAACGATTGTGGGATTTGCCCGGCCATGCGGACGGTGACCTTAGCCTAACCGGCTTTTGATTTTGCCGCTGAGTTGGCCGAGGTCGGCGCGCCCGGTGACATGGGGTCGCAGCCAAGCCATCACGGCACCCATTTGGGCCATGCTGGTTGCACCGATCTCGCTCATGGCTTGATCGATCAGTGCGGCCAATTCATCCTCCGACAGGGGGGAGGGCAAAAAGGTCTTTAAAATTTCAGCTTCCGCTTCTTCCTGATCGGCCAGCTCGGGGCGGCCTGCATCGCGGAATTGGGTAGCAGAGTCGTCACGTTGCTTAACCAGCTTCGTGACGATCGCAAGAACATCGGCGTCGGTCAGTACAACCCGCTCGTCGATTTCCTTTTGGTTCAGTGCAGCCAGCGCCATGCGCACGGTGCCTAAGCGAAGTTTGTCCTTCGCTCGCATCGCGTCTTTCATGGCGGCGGTTAACTGTGCCTTTAGCTCACTCATGGTTGAGGGCTAAACCTTAGTACAAACGTTCGAACTTTTTGGTTTCGCGTGACAACTTTTTCAAGTGACGCTTAACCGCAGCCGCCGCCTTGCGCTTACGCACTGACGTGGGCTTTTCGTAGAATTCACGGCGACGTACATCGCTCAGAACTCCCGCTTTTTCGCATGAACGCTTAAAACGACGTAGGGCTACGTCAAAAGGCTCGTTGTCTTTGACTTTAACGAACGGCACAGGTATTCACCTCTCTAGGTTAGTCAGGGTCTTTTGACCCATAAGGGCGCGAAAACATACAGATGAATGGATTGAACATCAAGGCTTTCGGACATAGGGTTGCCGGATGAATATCTTAGGCATTGAGACCAGCTGTGACGAAACCGGTGTTGCGGTCTATCACACGACGCGTGGCTTGCGCAGCCATCAACTCTACACCCAGGCCGCAACGCACGCCGAGTACGGCGGCGTGGTGCCGGAATTGGCCTCGCGCGACCATGTCCGCAAGCTGCCGTGGCTGATTGATGCGGCCTTGGACGAGGCCGGCATTGTCGCCGCTGATTTGGATGGCGTCGCCTACACCCGCGGCCCCGGTTTGGTCGGGGCGTTGTTGGTCGGCATCAGCACCGCGCGCGGGCTGGCGGCACGCTTGGGCATTCCGGCACTGGGTGTGCATCACCTTGAAGGCCACTTGTTGGCGCCGATGCTGTCGGATAACCCGCCGCCATTTCCGTTTGTGGCGTTACTGGTGTCCGGCGGCCACAGCCAGTTCATCGAGGTCCTTGGGGTTGGTCAGTACCGACTGCTGGGTGGCACTATCGATGACGCCACCGGCGAAGCCTTTGACAAGGTCGCAAAACTATTGGATCTGCCGTACCCAGGCGGGCCGCACCTGGCCAAGCTGGCAGAACGCGGGGACCCGCTGCGCTTTAAAATGACGCGCCCCATGGTCGATCGCCCGGGCTTGGATTTGTCGTTTAGTGGGCTCAAAACCCAGGCCCTAGTTCAGGCCAAAAAATTGGCGGTGGACGGGCGTGTCGGCGACCAAGACGCGGCCGATTTGGCGGCGGCGTTCGAGCACACCGTGGCGGAAACGCTGTTTATCAAGTGTAAACGTGCGCTTGCTGAAACCGGCCTGACGCGGCTGGTGATGGCCGGCGGGGTGGCGGCGAACCTACGGTTACGTGCGCGCTTAGCACAATTGGACGCTGAACTTTTCTACCCGCCGCTGGCGTACTGCACCGATAACGGTGCCATGATCGCCTATGCAGGGGCCCAGCGAATCCACGCCGGACAGGCGGATGAAGGTTACCCAGGGCCGCGCCCACGCTGGCCATTGCAGGAGTTGTCACATGTCTGATTCGGTCTTTGTCACGGGATTGGTGTGCGAAACCATCGTCGGTGTTTACGATTTTGAGCGGGTTGCCCCGCGCCAGTTACTGATCGACCTGGACATGGATTGGGACAATCGACCGGCCGGGGCCAGCGATAACCTGGAATTGGCGCTGAATTATGATGCCGTCAGTCAGCGCGTGCGTGCGCTGGTCTCGAGCATGCAGCCGCTGCTGATCGAGACGATTGCCGAGGCCGTCGCCCAAGATTTATTGCAGACCTTTGGCCTGTCACGGTTAACGCTGACCTTGCACAAACCCGGCGCGGTTGCCGGGACCACCTCGCTCGGGGTGCGCATTACTCGCCAGCAAGCGCACTGAGCCAGGCGCTGTTGAGCGCCTGACCCAAGGCCGGCCCCTGGTGCCGATCGGCGAAGTCGGCGGCGCTAATGGTCCGGGCCCGGGCGATTTTGGGCGCCAAGGCCGGGTCGTCAATCCAGCCGGCAAGGCGTTGCCAACGCGGTGTGTTTTTAATCACGCCGGTGCGCAGCATCAATGCCGGGCGCAGCTCGGGGGTGCGTGCCCACGCCCGGGCGTCGGCCATTAAATCCAGGGTCGCGTTGGGTGCGCGCCAGGCACCGGGCCATGCCAAGGGTTCGGGTGCGGCGGCATTCCAGCTGGCCAATTGTCCGTCCATGGTGCCGTCACTGGCCGCTGCCGGTAGCCAAAAAGTGGGCAACGCCAAAGCCTGATCCAGCTGCCACTCGTTGAGCGTTTGAAAAAACACCCGGGCGTCGCCGGTGAACGCCTTGGTCGCTTCTTTCCACAGCCGCTCGACCGACAGGTGCTTAAGCTCCGGGCGCATCTGCGCTATCACATCAATTAGCTCGGGAGCGGCGCGGAAACCGGGCAACTGGGCCATAAAGCGTGCCGCACGAATCAGCCGCAACGGGTCCTCCAAAAAGGCTGCGCTGACCGGCCGTAGCACGCGATCCATGAGTGCCTGGTGACCCTGATAGGGGTCGTGAAGCTGACCGTCGCGGTCGATCGCCATGGCGTTGATGGTGAAGTCGCGGCGGCTTAAATCCTGTTCCAGGGTGACCTCGGGCGTTGCATGGAACTCAAAGCCTTGGTGGCCCGCCGCGGTTTTGCGTTCGGTCCGGGCCAGCGCGTACTCCTCGTGCGTCATTGGGTGCAAAAACACCGGGAAGTCTTTGCCAACGCGCTGAAATCCACGTGCCAGCATGGCCTCGGGACTGGCGCCGACGACGACCCAGTCGCGCTCGTGAAACGGGCGCTTCAACAACAGATCGCGGACCGCGCCGCCGACCAATAAAACAGTCAGGCCTTCGACTACAGGGTCGTCAGGAAAGTCGTACACGCACAGTCGCCTATTTAACGGGAGCCGGCCTAGATGGCGCGACAATGGCGCCAGTTTACAAGGAGTCGATTATGAATGCGCCTGTCCGCAATCCCCTGTGCCAACGTGCCCGGCTGTCGTTGCCGAGTTTTATGCAGATCGTCGCCGGTTTCGCACGCGGCGACAGCGCATCGCGCCTGTCCGTCGAGGTCGGCGTCAGCACCAAGTCGGTCAATTCGATTTATCAGCGATTACGCCGCCGGATCGCGCGCGAACGAGAACGATTGAACCCCTTTGCGCCGCTGTCGATTGTTGCTCGGGAGCGACGCGTGCGCGGTCGCCGGCCGCAGTGCGGGGAAACGGTGCCACGCTTGGTCGGGGTGCGCCGGGTTCAGCATCAACTGGTCTGTGAATGGGTCAATGCGGACAATGCCAGCCAGGCCTTTCGGATCCTCTATGGCCAAATCCCGGCCAGCCGTTCGCTCGATTGCTGGGGCTATCAGGGGTTGATTGACCTGGACACTGGGCGCGTGCGCCGCCTGTGCACGTCGCCACACTCGGTCGCCTCGGATCCACTGCACCCTCTGTCGCTTGAGCAGCTCAGCGCCAGTATTCGTGGGCGTATGGTCGCGAGCCAAGGCTGGCCGAAAACCCACCTTTACTTGCACCTTAAAGAATCTGAGTGGCGTCACGGTTACCTCGGGCGCGATCCATTACCGGACCTACTTAAGCTTCTGCGTGCCTGTCCGATATAGTCTCAAACGGAGGGCGACGCGTGCGCATAGTGGGTTGGTTGTGGTTGGTGTGGGTTGCGACGGTGCCGATGGCTCAGGCCGAGTCGTGGCAACTACTGCGCGGAGGACTGACGCTGTGTGAGGCGGATCAGCAAAGCCGCTATCGCCACCGCATGATCGTATTCCCGGTTCAACTGGCGGGCTCTGTGCCACTGGCCTGGCGCAGTCTGCACGATGCCTTTGACGACACTTTTTTAAGGGTGATGCACCAGCACACAGATTTTGATATCCGATTTATGCGCGGGCTGGAGTTGCTGTCGCTGTCTGACCAAGAGCGTCGTCGCGCCTTGACCGTGCTCGGCCGCCAGCATGCCGCCCAATACCTGTTGTTGCCTCGGATTGATCGGCCGCGCGCTAGCCTAAACAACGAACGTGATCCGATCGTGCGCCTGGTCAACTGGACCCAAGCCCGTGCCGGGGCCAAGTCCGCGGTCGAGCTGGGGGTGACGCTGGAGCTGTACGATTTGCGCCGAGGTACGCGGGTTGCCGCTGAGAATTTGGCGGTCTCCGCCCAGTTGCCACGTCGGGTCGGCAAGCATATCGTGCGCTTCAGCCACGAGCAGTTACGTCCCGTCAGCGACTTTGCGGCGCGGATGAATGCGCAGCTAGCGTGCGAGCCGGTTAGCTTGCCGATCATTACCGCGCGCGGCACAGAGGTTGAAATAGGCGCAGGCTCAGATCTGGGATTGGAAGCGGGTGACGTGCTGGACTTGGCGTTGGTTCAGGCGCGTCGGTTTGGCGATTCAACCGCCTACCGAACCAATCCCATTGACGATAAAATCACTCTGGTCGAGGTGCTGCCCGAGCGCAGTCTGGCGACCTTGTCGGCACGCGCCGAGGTCATCAACTTGCAGCCGGGGGATATCGCCCTAGGACGCTGAAACGCGTTCGGGGTGGGTCACTTTCCACTCCTCAAACCCGCCGTTCAGGCTGTACACGGTTTCAAAGCCTTGGCTCATTAGGTAGGCCGCGGCCTGCTGGCTGGAATTGCCGTGATAGCAGCACACCACGACCGGTGCGGCCTTGTCGGTGCGCGCAATAAAGTCGCCGACGGTGTCGTTGTCCAGCGGCCGGGCGCGGCTGATGTGACCGGCACTGAAGCTGGCGGGATCGCGAATGTCGAGCCACTCGGCCGACTCGTCCAGGTACAGCGCCTCAGCCTCGGTTGGGTTCAAAAATTTAATCATTCAGGTCTCTCGGGTCGGTTGCTACGTGGTGCCACTCGGCGCTGTCCAAATCCAATGCGGTCAATCCCGATCCCCATACACAGCCGCTGTCCAGCGCGACCAAGTCCGGCCGCGGACGTCCGGCACCAAGCGCCGCCCAGTGGCCAAACACACCAAGGCGTATGCCATCCTCGGGACAGGGGTAATCAAACCAGGCATTGGAGCCGGCCGGACGCTCGGCCAGCTCGCCTTTGAACGCCAGGTTCAGCCGTAGGTCGGCGTCGAGCACGCGCATCCGCGTGCTGGCATTGACGCAAAAGCGCCAGCGCTCAGCGTCGCTACGGGCGTCGTCTAAGTGGGCGGGATGGTTGCCATACATCTGACGGAAAAACGCTTCGGGATCGGCTTGCCAGGCGCGCTGGGTGTCGCCGGCGAGGCGCTGCCATTCCGGCATGCTGAAGCCGGGCCAGCGCCCGGCGTGGGCCATCCAGCAGTCACCCTCAACCACTACCAGCGGCTGCGCCAGCAACCAATCGACAATGTCGCGAATATCCGGGGCGGCCAGCACCGCTGCCAGGGTGTCTTTGCGGTGGCTGTCGGCGGCGTTGAAATAACACGCCAGCAGGTGCAGGTCATGATTGCCCAGGACCGCCGTGACCTGGCGTTGACGGCAAAATCGAAGGACCTCAAGTGAACCGGTGCCGCGGTTGCACAGATCGCCGGCCAGCCACAGCTGATCGTCGGCGCTGCAGTTCATCACATCCAGCAGGTGCTGCAAGCTGTGCCAGCAGCCTTGGACATCGCCAATGGCAAGCCGGCGTCCCATTTAGTTAAGCGCGCCGGGTACCGCGAGGGTGAACGCCCGTATTGGCGCCATAAAGCGGTGGCCGTCGTCGGCCTGCATCTCGAATTGGCCGCGCATGCTGCCGACCTCAGTTTTCAGCAGGGCGCCCGAGGTGTAGGTGTAGGTATCGCCAGGCACCAGCACCGGTTGTTCGCCAATTACACCGGGGCCTTTGACCTCTTCGGTCTTGCCGTTGCCATCGGTGATCAGCCAATGCCGGTTCAGCAGTTGAGCACTGAAACTGCCGGCATTGTGAATCGAAATTTCGTAGACAAACGCGTAGTGGCCGTTTTGTTGGCCTTTGTAGGTCGGTTTGGCGGTCACTTCGACCTGGTAGCGTAAATCATTCATGCGCAGATAAGTGGTTGCTGATGCGCGCAAATTCAAGCGGCGTCAGTGTCTCGGCGCGCGCAGCGGGGTTGATGTCGAGCGACACCAGCACGCTTTCGTCAATCAGCGGTTTAAGGCTGTTGCGCAAGGTTTTGCGGCGCTGGCCAAAGGCCGCTTGGGTGACGCGCTCCAACATGTCCATCGAGGTGATGGCAAAGCCTGGGTCGTCGATGGGCGTCAGTCGGACAATGGCGCTGTCGACCTTGGGTGGCGGATCAAACGCGGTTGGTGGCACATCGAATAGTTGCTCGGTGCGCGCATAGCAAGAGGTGACAATGGCCAAACGTCCGTAGTGGCGATCACCGACCTGGGCGCACAGGCGCTGAACGACTTCTTTTTGCAGCATGAAGGTCATGTCCAGCGCGCGGCCCCACTGTAAAAAGCGCAGCACTAAGGCGGTGCCGACGTTGTACGGCAGGTTGCCAACCAGCCGAATGGCCAGGGCCGGATTGTCGACGTCGGCATCCGCGATCGCGTCCAGGTCAACATGCAGGGCGTCGCCCTCGACCAGATTAACCGACGGGTTGTCGGCAAAGGCCGCACGCAACCCGACCGCCAGATCACGATCCAATTCAATCAAGCTAAGGCGGTCCGCCGCCATCAAACGTTCGGTCAGGGCGCCCAAGCCAGGGCCGACTTCGATCAGGTGTTGCCCGGGGCGAATCCGGATGGCGGCTTGGATTTGATCCAATACGCGTTGATCGGTCAGGAAGTTCTGACCGAAACGCTTACGTGCTTTGTGGTTCACAGGCGCTCGATGTAGCTGGATTCGACAACTTGGCGGGTCCAGGCGGCAATGATCTCGTCGGCCTGACGGTCAATAATGATCTGTTTGGCGCGTTGCAGCTGGCCGGTGTTTTCGCTCTCGACGGTGCGCCGGTCGAGCACTTCAATCAGGTGCCAGCCAAAGCGCGTTTCGATCGGCTCACTGACGGTGTTCAGCGGCAGGTTCGACACTTGGGCGGCGAATGCGGGCACGTACAGGCTGGGGTCGGACCATCCCAGCAAGCCGCCTTTTGAAGCCGAGACCGGGTCGGTCGAAAACGCCTTGGCCAGTTCACCAAAGTCAGCCCCGCCGGCCAGTTCGGTGCGCAGCTCGATGGCGCGCAAGCGAGTCGCCTCGACGTCGGTAATGGCGTCCGGTCGCAGCAGAATATGACGCGCGAGGGCCTCGCCAATCAGCACCGTTTCCGAGCCGCGTTTGCCGTTGAGTTGGAGCAGGTGGAAGCCGGCGCGCGAACGGAAGGGCTGGGTGATGCCGCGGCTGTTGGTCCCGGTCAGGGCGTTACGGAAGGCGTCGGCTAAGCCGGACACTTCACGCCAGCCGAGGTCACCGCCGGTGATAGCCTGGGCGCCGTCGCTGGCTTGGGTCGCCAATTGGTCAAAGTCTGCGCCGTTTTCGAGGGCTTGGGCCAGCCCCAAAATCCGCTGCTGGCCTTGGTTGATCTGTTCGGGTGTGGGTGCGCTGGGCAGCGCGACAAAAATCTCGGACAGCTGCACCTGGCCTTGATTGAGGCCTTCGCGTTCGATCAGGGCGCGAGCTTCTTGGTCGCTGACACTGATCTGGTTGCTGACGGCGCGGCGTTGGACGGCGCTGATCAGTAATTCGGTGCGGGTCTCTTCGCGGACCCGGTCAAATGGCAGCCCCAACGGTGTCAGCTCCCGGGCCAGCGATGCGATGCCGCCATCGACGCCGAGGCTTTGGGCCAACCGCAGCAAGCCTTCGTTAACTTGCTCGTCCGTGACGCTAAAGCCCTGGCGAATGGCTTCGTTGCGCAGCGCCTGCTCGTCGATCAGACGATCCAAAATGCGTGTTCGCAGGTCCGTGTTGACCTCGGGGAAGCTGCGGTTTTGGCGAGCACTTTGGATTTGCAGCAGCGTCAATCGATTGTCGATGTCCGAGGCCAGCACCGGGGACTGCTCGACGATCGCGACCACGCGATCCAAGGGCGCGGCGTGGGCCAAGGTCGCGAATACTAGGCTAATAGCGAATAGGACGGGGTTCATAGTCTTCAATGTTATCTCGCAAATTGTTGATGGCGCGCCGGCCGATTTGGCCCAGCCCTTTTAATTGGAATTGCAGTGACAGTTTGTGCGTGCCGGCGCCGGTCGATGAGGGGCGATCATAACTCTGGACGACTGCGGTTCGCCAGCAACAGGATTCGTATTCGAAGCCAAATGCAAAGCGTTCGGAGTGCCGAGTCTCCTCGTTATAGCCGTAGCCTGCTGCGACACGCCAACGATCATTCAGCCCCCACAACACGCTGCCCTCATGGCTGGTGGCCGCTTGGTCGTTCCAACGAATACGCAGGGTGGCCAGGTGGTGCTGATCGCGCCGGTACTTAACGCTAGAGGCGCCGGAGTCGACCCCAAAACGCGGGTCCAGTGTCGCTTCGCTGCCCAGGCTCCAGCGCTCGTTGAGGTTGATCCGTGCTTCCCCGACCAATGGCGAGCGTGCGGTGGTGTCGACGCTATTTGCACTCAGTCCGACCGAGCGATCGCGCAGATAAAACGTCTGGCCGAGATCAAAGCGGTAGCGCTCGCTGCCGCTGTCGTTGTCGCTCCAGCGGTTGGACAGCCCGGCGGTGACCTGCTCGGTGTCACCGATGCGATCGCCGCCGGAAAAGCGTCGATCGGAAAACAATTGGGTAAAGCTAAAGCCGACGCTGCCGGTGTCAAAATTGGGTTGGGCGTCTTGGTCCACGTGCGCCACGCGCAGGTATTTAAGGCGCGGCTCAATGCGGTGGGTCAGGCGCTCAAAACGACGTTCGACAAACAACCCAGCATCGACACTGGCGCGCGGTACCGCGACTGAGGGCGCGTCATCCAGGCCGCTGTCGCGGGACAATGCGTAGGCGATGCCGTCGGCACCGATCGCTGGGGTCAGGTAACCCCAGCTGGAGCGAAACGGTTGCGCCAGGGTGTAGCGCAGATTGACACGGCTGCCGGTGTCGGCGCTGGTGCCGCTGAGCAGCGTATTGTCGCGCTCGAAATTGACGAACTGGGCGTACCAGTTTTGGTCGCGCTGGCTGTCATCAATGCGGCCTTGGGCGACGATCCGCGGCAGCTCGCGATACGGGCGTGCCGCCTGGCCGGTGCTGGCGTCGGCGAGGGTGTAGCTTTTTAGGCTGCTGGTGATGCTCCAGCTCGGTTGGCGGTAGCTGGTAGAGACTTTCAGGCTGGGGAACTGTTCATCGTCCGGGATCGCAAGCCCGCCGATGTCGGTTTCATAGTCGGCATCGTCAGCCCAGGCGCCGTAGGCATTGGCAATCCACGGCGAGCTCGTTTCGGTAGCCCAGGTCGCGGTGATGGCGCGGCGTTTGCCGCCGCTAATGGCGTCGTCATCGAGCCACCCCAGATTGACCGTGGACTGGCTTTCGTTGGCGAATAGATAGCGCTGTTGAAGCTGTAACATGTTGCCGCGGTGGGCGATCCGCGTGGGCACGATCAGGGCGTCGGTTTGCGGCGCGATGTTCCAATAAAACGGCGCTTCCAGTGAATAGTCGCTGCCGTACAGGTCGCTGCTTTCTAATGAAAATTTTGGCCATAAAAAGCCGGTTAAACGGCGTTCATCGACCGGGAAACCAATAATTGGCAACCACACAAAGGGCACTTTCTTGATTTTCAGGGTGACATTTTTGGCGTAACCGCGACCGGAGTTGAAGTCGAGTTTGATGTCACCCGCCCCCATTTGCCAGGCGTCATCGGTGGGCGCGCAAAAACTGTAGTCGACATTGCGTACGCGAATGATACCGGCGCCATTGCGCACAACGTCCTCGGCTTGGCCGTAAAGGTGCAGCTCGTGTGCGACAATTTCGCTGTCGCGCAGCTCGACCCGGCCGCTGTACAGGTTCAGTGACGCGGTCTTGCCACGGACTAAGAACTGCGGGTCGCGAAAGGCCACGTTGCCAATCGCGTCGCCATCGCCGGACACGCGGTACAGACTGATTTCATCCGCTTCCAGGGCAATTTGGTTGTTCCACAGTTGGGCGTCGCCCTTAAGTGCAATGCGGTCAGAGCCGTCGTATTCGGTTTCCAACGCGCGCGCTTCAATTTCTTCGCCGCGGGCATCCGGCAGTTGCGGTGACAGGTAATAGCCCCCGCACAGCGGATTGGCGACCGGGTCCTCGATCCAGTCGACGCCGACCAGTGCGGGATTGGCGGCACTGTGAAAGCTGGCGGCGAGGGCCAGTAGGGAAAGTCGCTTTAACAAACTGGTGTCCGAGGTGGCAAGGCAAGTTGGCACTATAAGCAGATAAGTCGCAAAGCCCAAGCTAGACTGTGGTCAGGACGAAACGAAGTGGTGAGGGTGTGCAGGTATTTGGTGCGTTGGTCGGTGCGGCGATCGGTATTTGGGGCGGTGTATTTCCAGCGTTGGTGTTTGCCGTGACCGGTGCCATTGCCGGGCGTGCACTGTGGCGTTCGATCGTTGCGGACATTCGCGATGATTTGGCCCAGCAGCGCCTCATTTTTCGCCTGGCCGGCTTTCACTGCAAACTGCAAGGCGCGATCACGCCGCGCCACTTGGCCGCCACCCAAAGCCTGATTCGACGCCTGGATTTGAGCGTTTCGGGTCAGCGCGAAGCGGTCGCATCGTTTAATCAGGGGAAAGCGGGGCTGGATGCGGACGCCGTCAGCGCGCGTTTGCGTCATCACTGCCGGACCCGATTGCACAGCGCGTCGTTGGCTTGGTTGCTGGTGCGTTTGGTGCGCAGCGATGTCCAGGGCCTGGCGGCGGAGTCGCGATTGCAGGCCACGGTCGCGAGGCTGGGCTTGCCGGCGGTGCTGGTGCGACTGAAAAAAACACCCGCGCCGGACGCGCCGCAGTCGCAGCCGGCTGCGACTCCTAGCTCGGCATGGCGAGTGCTCGGGGTGGCTCCGGGGACTCAGGGTGCGGCGCTGAAAAAAGCCTACCGCAAGGCTATGAGTACCCACCATCCAGACAAAGTCGCCGCGGCCGGGGGTTCAGCCGAAGCGATTGAAGCGGCCAAGCAAGAGTCGCAAAAAATTCAGGCTGCCTGGAATAAAGTAAAGCGACACGCAACTCGCTGATTGTTGAGTGAATCGGTATGCTTACGCCCTCAAATGACGGAGTAGTTATGCACGATTATCTGATCGCCCCCTCTATTCTTGCCGCCGACTTGGCCAAACTCGGCCAGGAAGTCGATGACGTCTTGGTGGCTGGCGCCGACATCATCCACTTTGATGTGATGGATAATCACTACGTGCCTAACCTGACCTTTGGCCCCAGCGTCTGTGCGGCCCTGCGAAAGCATGGCGTGACCGCCCCGATTGATGTGCATTTGATGGTCAAGCCAGTGGATGCGCTGATCGGCATGTTTGCCGACGCCGGCGCCAGCTGGATTACCTTTCACCCGGAAGCCTCGGAACACGTGGATCGCTCGTTGGCGATGATCAAAGAGCGCGGTTTGAAAGCGGGCTTGGTGCTGAACCCGGCGACGCCACTGACGCATTTGGAATACGTCTTGGACAAACTCGACGTGGTCTTGCTGATGAGCGTCAACCCAGGCTTTGGCGGTCAAAAATTCATCCCCGGTACGCTTGATAAAATCGCCGCTACACGGGCCTATTTGGACGCACGCGGCGCCCAACACGTGCGCATTGAAGTCGACGGCGGGGTCGGCCCGGGCAATATTGCCGAGGTCGCCAGTCGGGGAGCCGATAGCTTTGTCGCCGGCTCGGCCATTTTTGGACAGCCTGACTACAAAGTGGTCGTGGACCGTATGCGTCAGGCCTTGGCCGGCCAGTGAAAATTCGATCCCTGGTCGACGGACCGCTGGAAGCAGTGCTGTTTGATTTTGACGGCACATTGGTCGATAGCGTGCCGGACTTGGCAGCATCGGTGGATGCGGTGCTGGCCGAATACGGACAGGGTCCGGCAGGCGAGGCCCGGGTGCGTGATTGGGTTGGGCGCGGGGCGTGGAACCTGATTCATCGGGCCTTCGAATTTGCCGACGCCAGCCAGCATGCGGATGCGGCTTACCTGCGTTTCGAGTCCCACTACCAGGCGCAGTGCGCGCGCAATCCGGTGCTTTACCCCGGCGTGGCCGAGGGCTTGGCACGCATTCAGCAGCAATGGCCGACGGCGCTGGTGACCAATAAACCGATGCAGTACACGACAATTATGCTGGATGCCTTGGATATGCGCTTTGACGTGGTGCTGGGCGGGGATAGTGTGGCCACCAAAAAACCAGCCCCGGACATGCTTCAGCTGGCGTGCCAGCGGATGGGCGTCAATCCGGCGCGCTGTGTCATGGTGGGCGATTCGTCTAACGATTCTGAAGCCGCGCAAGCCTTGGGCATGCCGGTTGCACTCACGCGGTTGGGCTATAACCATGGCAACGCGGTCGAGCTGGCCGCGCCCGATTTGATTTATCACGACTTTTTAGAGCTTTTGGCATGATTGCACCGACTCCCGAACAACTGCTTGGTCTAAGTTCAAGAGGCTTCAAGCGTGTGCCTGTGGCGATGACCGTGTTAGCGGACATGGAAACACCGCTGTCGTGCTACCTCAAACTCGGCGACGGTGCCTACAGTTACCTGTTGGAATCCGTCCAGGGCGGGGCGCAATGGGGCCGGTTTAGCATGATCGGGTTGCCGTGCAGCGAACGCGTGTCACTCAAAGATGGCGTTATCACTCACGTGCGTAACGGCGAAACCATCGACAGCCACGCCGAGGCCGATCCGCTCGAATGGATCCGCGGCTACCAGGCCGGTTTGGCGGTGGCGACGCCGGCGGATTTGCCTAATTTGGATTTGCCTAAATTTACCGGTGGTCTGGTCGGGTATTTTGCCTACGACACGGTCGGTTTGGTCGAATCCAAGGTCGCTCACAGTTTCCCGATGGACCCGGGTTTGGACACGCCGGATATTTTGCTGTTGCTGTCCGACGAAGTGGTTGTTTTTGACAATCTATCCGGTCGCCTTTACCTGATCACCCACGTCGACCCCAGCGCCGGTGATGCACTGGTCCAAGCCAAGGCGCGCCTGGACGTATTGCGTGAACGACTGGCCCGACCGTTGCCGGCCAAAGCCTTGGATGCGCCGAGTTTCGAGCCGATTGTTGAGTCGGACTTTGAATCCGAGTTCGGCGCCGAGGGCTATCGTGCCGCGGTTAACCGGGTCAAGGACTACATCAACGCCGGCGACTGCATGCAAGTGGTGCCATCGCAGCGCATGCGACTGCCGTTCAAAGCGCCGCCGCTGAACCTGTATCGGGCATTGCGCCGGTTGAATCCGTCGCCGTACATGTACTTTTTGCAACTGAATGACTTCCAAATCGTCGGTTCGTCGCCGGAAATTCTGGCTCGATTCGAAGACGGATTGGTGACGGTGCGACCGATTGCTGGGACGCGTCAACGCGGCGCCAACGAAATCGAGGATCAGGCCTTGGAAGCGGACTTATTGTCCGACGCCAAAGAGCTGGCCGAGCACCTGATGCTGATTGACCTGGGTCGCAACGACGTCGGCCGTGTCGCCAAGACCGGCACGGTCACGCTGACGGACAAAATGATCGTCGAGCGCTATAGCCACGTGATGCACATTGTGTCGAACGTGACGGGGATGGCGACCGATGACATGGACGCGATTGATGTACTCAAAGCCTGCTTGCCCGCGGGCACGCTGTCCGGGGCCCCAAAAGTGCGGGCAATGGAAATTATCAACGAGTTGGAACCCTCGCGCCGCGGCATATATGGCGGCGCCGTCGGTTACCTGGGCTGGCAGGGCAACATGGACACGGCGATCGCGATTCGCACCGCGGTGTTAAAGGATGGAAATCTGTACATCCAAGCCGGTGCCGGCGTAGTGGCCGATTCGGACCCTGAAAGCGAATGGCAAGAAACCCTTAAGAAATGCCGTGCGATTTTCCGTGCCGCAGCCATGGCACACGCGGGTCTGACGGAGACGCCCTGAACATGCGTGAACGTATCGCCGAGTCTGCCGAACGTGGACTGATTCACCAGATCATTATCGCCATTATCTTGCTTAATGCGGTGGTGATAGGGCTGGAAACAAGCCAAGCCGTGATGGCGGCGATTGGGCCATGGCTGGTGCTGCTGGACCGGGTTTTCTTGGCCATTTTTATCCTCGAGGCTGGGTTGAAAATATTTGCCCTGCGCCCGCGCGCCTATTTCACTGACGGCTGGAACCTGTTCGATTTCGCGATTGTGGTGGCGTCGTTGATTCCGACTACCGGGCAATTTGCGACGCTGGCGCGGCTGGCGCGGATTCTGCGGGTGTTGCGCCTGGTCTCAGCCTTTCCCGAACTGCGCTTGGTGATTCATACCCTAGTGCGCTCGATCCCCAGCATGGGGCACGTGGTACTGCTGATGTCGATCGTGTTTTACATCTACGGCGTCGCCGGTTTTTACCTATTTCACGAGATCGACCCGACCCACTGGCGCGACCTGGGCATCAGTCTGCTGACGCTGTTTCGTATCGTCACGCTCGAAGATTGGACCGATGTCATGTACGCGTCGTTGGCGGTCAAACCCTGGGCTTGGGTGTATTACGTAAGCTTCGTGGTGCTGGGTACCTTTGTCGTCATCAACCTGTTTATTGCCGTGGTGTTGAACAACTTAGACGAGGCCAAGGCCGAGCGGTTGGAAAAGCTACGCCAGATTCCGAGCCCTGAAAACGTGCTGGCGGAACTTGAAAAAACCCAGGAATCCCTGACCCGTTTGCAGCTGCAGTTGAGCGCCATGAGCGAAAAAATGCCCGATGCTAGCGTGCTAGACTCCGCAGCTCCCACTTCCACCAAACCATAGAAGACGTCCCATGCTGGTCATGCTCGATAATTACGACTCGTTTACCTACAACCTAGTCCAGTACTTTCAAGAGCTGGGCGCGCAGGTCAAGGTATTGCGCAACGACGAGACCACGGTTGACGAGGTGTTGGCGTTGAACCCCGACCAGGTGGTGATCAGCCCGGGTCCATGCACGCCTAAGCAAGCCGGCATTTCGGTCGCGCTGATTCAAGCCTGTGCCGGCCGTATTCCGACCCTGGGGGTGTGCTTAGGTCACCAGTCGATGGCAGCGGCCTACGGTGCCGACATTGTGCGTGCACCGCGCATCATGCACGGCAAAACCTCGGACATTGAACACGACGGGCGCGGGGTGTTTAGCGGCCTGAAACACCCGCTGACCGTGACCCGCTACCACTCGTTGGTGATTGATCCGGCGACGCTGCCGGATAACTTTGAAGTCACCTCGTATTCTGTTGCCGACGGCGAGCGTGAATGCATTATGGGCATTCGCGACACCAAACTGGGACTTGAAGGCGTCCAGTTCCACCCCGAGTCTATTCTTTCGGAACAGGGGCACGAGATGCTCGACAACTTCTTAAAGCGGGCCTAGCTATGATTCAAAGCGTACTGAAACAGCTGATGGCCGGGAACGACCTGTCCGTCGATAGCATGCGCGCGGTGATGCGTGAAATCATGACCGGCCAGTGTACCGATGCTCAAATTGGCGGTTTTTTGGTTGCGCTGGCGCTCAAAGGCGAGAGCGTTGACGAGATCACCGCGGCCGCCGAGGTGATGCGCGAGCTGTCCTCAAAGGTCAGCATCGACGGCGAACACTTGGTCGACACCTGCGGCACCGGCGGCGATGGGTCGTCGATATTTAATGTCTCAACCGCCAGCGCATTTGTCGCCGCGGCCGCCGGCGCTCAGGTCGCAAAACACGGTAACCGCTCGGTTTCCAGTACCACCGGCAGCGCCGATTTATTGGAGCACGTGGGCGTCCGCTTGGATTTGAATGCCGAGCAGGTCAAGGCCTGCGTTGACCGTTTGGGTGTCGGCTTTATGTTTGCGCCGTCCCACCACAGCGCCATGAAACACGCCATCGGGCCGCGCAAAGAAATGGCCGTGCGTACGGTCTTTAACTTGCTAGGGCCGCTGACCAATCCAGCCGGCGCGCCCAACCAGGTACTGGGCGTTTTTAGCGCTGACTGGGTCGAACCGATGGCGCATGTGCTCAAAGCGCTGGGCTCAAATCACGTCATGGTGGTGCACTCGGACGATGGGCTTGATGAAATCTCGATCGCAACGCCGACTCTGGTTGCCGAACTAAAGGACGGCGAGGTCACGACATGGCGCCTGGACCCGGCCGACTATGACGCCGCGGGCTCACTCGAGAACTTGGCGGTGCGTGACGTCGCCGAAAGTCACCGCCTGGTCATGAACGCCTTGAACGGCGTCCCCGGCCCCGAATCTAATATCGTCGCCCTCAATGCCGGTGCGGCTATTTATGTCAGTGGGCTAGCGCCGAGCATGGCCGCAGGTGTCACCACTGCGCGCGCCGTCATGGCCTCCAGCGAGGCCGCCCAGCGTTTGTCGTCACTGGCTGCAATGACTCAGGAATTTTAATGGCTACTATTTTAGACACCATCATGGCGCGCAAGGCCGAGGAAGTCGCGGCGCTTAAATCCGCCACCAGCGAAGCCGTTTTGTTGACCCGAGCTCAGGGCCATATCGCGCGCGGTTTTGAACGCGCCTTGTTGGCCAAAGCGCTAGCCGGCGACAGCGCGGTGATCGCTGAAATCAAACGGGCGAGCCCATCCAAGGGCATCATTCGCGAGGATTTCCAGCCGGCATTGCATGCCAGTCAATACCAGGCCGGCGGTGCCGCTTGTTTGTCGGTGCTGACGGATCGAGACTTCTTTCAAGGCGCGGACGACTATTTGTTGGCGGCGCGCGCGGCCTGTGATTTGCCGGTGCTGCGTAAAGACTTTGTTTGTGACAGCTATCAGGTCGTCGAGGCGGCCGCGCTTGGAGCCGATTGTGTGCTGCTGATTATGGCGGTGCTGGATGATGCCCAGGCCGCCAGTTTGCAGCAGTGCGCCACCGACTTGGGTTTGGATACGCTGGTCGAGGTCCACGACGGTCACGAGCTGGATCGTGCGTTGGCGCTGCCCAGTGGCATCTTGGGTATCAACAACCGCGACTTGCGTTCCTTTACGACCAGTTTGCAGACCACGATCGAGCTGTTGCCCAGGATTCCCGCGGATCGCTTTGTAGTCACGGAATCGGGCATTTTGAATGCCGCCGATGTCGCCCAGATGCATGCCCATGACGTGCGTGGGTTCTTGGTCGGCGAAGCCTTCATGCGCCAGCCCGATCCGGGCCAGGCCCTTGCTGGGTTGTTCGGCGAATGAGTGCGACTGTTGGATGGATGATTGCGGCAGGCTTGGCGGTTATTGCAGGGCTTGCTTGGGTTGCGTGGCGCGAATTGACCAAGGTCAAGGCCCAGGACGAGGCCAAGGCGGCGGCGACGCAGGCGCGCCTGGCCAATCTGCAGGTCAGTGTCGATGCGATTGCTCGCGCGGTGATGTCCGAGCAATGCGATGTGAGTGAAGGGGCATTGCGGTTGAAGCCGTTGCTGGACGCGGTTGACACCAGTTGGTTACAACGCAGCGATTTGCGTGCGATTTTAGTGATGGCTGAGGCTCTGGCGGATCAGCCAATCAAGGACGCGCGCAACGCGTTGGACAAGCAAACGCGCATGCGTTTGGATCTGGAACGGATGAAACTTGAGTCCGAACACGCGGAGAGCGTGCGTGCAGCCTGCGCGGTATTAGTCCGCGGCGACGCCTAGCAGCGCACGCAGTCGTTTTGCGTTGGCCCCTAGATCGCTGACGCCAACGCGGGAGCGTGATCTGGCGTCGACGCGGACGTTGTCGCCATCGGCGGCCCAGCGCACCACCACATCATCGGTAAAACCAAAAATCCGCGACCGCACTTCGAACTGCAGCGCCTGTTCGCGTTCCTGGGTCAGCACCCAACCCGCGCGCTCTGCATAGGCCAGTATCCACGTACGCGGCGAGTCGGCATCTACGCGTGTGCGCAGGTCATGGTAGTGATTGCGATGGGCATCGCCGACCGCGGCGCTAATCGCCAGGTCATTGTCACCCGGCGGTGGGACGATAAACTCAATCGCAGGTTGTAGCCGCGTCATGACATCGGCAATCGGCGGCAATGACAGCGCCTTCAACACCATCGGCGCAACCAGCACCAGCGGTACCGCACCCAGCAATGCCCACAGATTTTCGCGCGCCAGCCAAAGCCCCAAGCCGGCCGCCAATAAGGTCCCCAGTGTAAACAGCCCAAGCCCTAACCGGTAAGGCAGTCCGGCCCGAACCAGTAGGGGCCCAAAAATACAGCCAGCAAGGGCTAGAATTAAGCCGATTTTTGCCATGGATTACTCAGTTTTAACTCGATTACGCTGCGCGCGTCGATGGGTTTACTGAACAGGTAGCCCTGACCGTAGTCACAACCTTCAAGGCGCAGCAGCATCAGCTGTTCGGCGGTCTCGATTCCCTCTGCTACCACCTTGATGTTCATGCTCTGGGCAATTTGAACAATGGCGCGGTTGATGGCGCGGTCGTTCTGGTCGGTGGCCAGGTCGGTGACGAACGAGCGGTCAATTTTTAGCGCCCGTAGTTTAAAGCGCTTGAGCCGTCCAAGGGATGAATAGCCGGTGCCAAAATCATCAATTGCGGCGGTCACGCCGATTGCATTCAGGCGTTCCAGCGCAGCCTCGGCCTGGGCTGGCTGCTCCAATGTCGCATCCTCGGTAATTTCGAGTGTTAGCAGGCGTGGGTCCATGCCGCTTTCAAACAGCATCTGTTGAACGCGGGCGACCAGTCCGGTGTCGCTAAACTGCTCCGGGGTCACGTTAACGTTCATTCGCAACTCGTGCCCCAGCCGCTGCCAGGCATGGCCTTGGCGGCAGGCCGCCATCAGGATGCAGTCACCTAACGCCAGCAGTTGACCGCTTTCGCGGGCAATTTTGAGTATCTCCGGTGGTGGCACCATACCTAGGCTGGGGTGCTGCCAGCGCATCAAGGCTTCGACCCCGGACATGCTGTCGTCATCCAAGTTAACAATTGGCTGATAAACCAGGTGCAGGCCGTTGTTGGCCAGCGCATCGCGCAAGTCCTCTGCCATTTGCGTGGCCAGGTCTTGGCTTTCGCGCAGGGCGTCGTCGTACTGACTCCAGCTGGTTTCGTCAATTTGCTTGGCGCTGCTCATGGCGCTCTCGGCGCGCCGTAGCAGCCCAATGGCGGTGTCGCCGTGATCTGGGAAAATGGCGATCCCAAGGCTGGCGCCAATACTGACATTGAGTTCGCCAATGACAACCGGCAGTCGAATGGCCTCGCACAGCTTGTCCATGATCTGCTCGACACCCTGGTTGTCGTTGACCTGAGTTAAAAAGACCCCGAATTGGTCTGCCGATAAGCGCGCGACAAAATCCCGAGTCCGGACAAGCTGCGATAGACGTTCGGCCATCAGTCGAATCACGGTGTTGCCGACGTCGTGGCCGTAGCGGTCGTTAACATTACGGAACCGGTCTATGTCGATAAACACCAGGCCGTGGCGTTGATCGCGCTCCCAGTGCGCCATCCGCGCGTCGACCTGGGTGATAAAGCCTTCGCGATTGGACAAACCCGTGAGTGAATCACTTAAGGCCAGGCGGTTAAGCGCTTGCTGGGCGTGGCGCTGTTGCTGCAAGCGGATCGCGAGCCAACTGACGCCCATTAGCAACACGATCAGCAGTCCAATCAAAAAGAACACGCCGGAGGCGGCCCGGTCTTGGAAGGTGACGCCTTGGTGATTGACCCAGCGGGTTTGTTCGTCACCCCGGCTTGGTCGAATGCCAAGGTCGGCGAGGCCGGCATAGTCGGCCCAAATTTTTTGGGTGCTGACTTGCAGTAGTTGGACCGCTGTCGATTGAGCGCCGGCGGCGACAAGTGTTTTGGCCAGCAGTTCACCGGCTTGTTCACCGTCCAACGAGCCGCCTAGATGGGCGCTATAACCGATATCGCCGCGCCATGGCGACAGCACCAGAAAACCGCGAGCTCGGTAGTCGGTCGCCTGTCCTTGAGTCAGGTCCAAAATTGCGGTGTGTTCTGGACGGGCCTGGGCCAAGTCCGCGCCGCCAAAGCCGGCACGCGCGATCGAATGTTGCGCCAATTCGCGCATCGGTGCATTTGCTTGGCTGAGCACGGCGATCGTTTCAATGTCGGGGGCTATGGCGCGCAGTAACGTCAGTTCGCGACCAAAATTAGGGCGTTGAATGATCTGTGTCCAAGCGTTGTCGCGATCGTTTTTAGCGCTGATGCGGACTTGGGCGCTGGGCATGGGCGCGCGGGGGTGGGCGGCGTGCCATTGGCCGGCTTGGTCGCCCAGCAACACTAAGTGAGTCGGGCGCTCGTCCGGCAAGGCGATGGCGGCATTACCGCCATCCAAAAAATAGCTTTCAAGCTGATGACTGGCCGGCAGATTGCGGCCGAGTGCGACCAGCACTTGACTGGTCCAAGGGTCAGTCGCAGACGCTGACGCAATGACCCAGGTGGTGGAGGCGTAAAGGGGTGCGCTGGCTAGCAGCAGCGTTGTCAGTACGAGCGATTTCATCTGACTTGAGTGTAGGAGTAATACTCAACGATAGCGAGCTAAGGTGCTGTTTACGGTCTCGGCATACAGCGTGCCAAACAGGTTTAAGTGGTTGAGTTGGTGGTACAGGTTGAGTAGCTCGGCGCGTGATCGCCACTCGCCGTTCATGCCGCTGGCTTCTTGGTAGGCATCGTAAAAGCGGCCGGCAAATCCGCCAAATTGACAGGTCATGGCCAGGTCCGACTCGGCCCAGCCCCAATACGCGGCCGGATCAATCAATGCCGGTTCCCCTTGTTCATCGGCAATGACATTGCCGCTCCAAAGGTCGCCATGCACCAGTACCGCCGGTGCCGGCGGAATCAATTCAGGCAGTCGCTGGCATAGCTGCTCTATTTGGCGTAACAAGTCGCCGCCGAGGAGGCCGCGTTCCGTCGCGCGCTGGGCCTGTGGCAGTAGCCGCCGGGTCGCGAAAAATTCGTGTCCGTCCGCGCAGGGTGAATTGATCTGAGGGCCGAGTCCGCAATAGTTGTCGCCACTAAATCCAAAGTGAGGGCCTCGGAATTGGTGCAGTTCGGCGAGGCCACGGCCGAGCGATTCCCAGTACCGCGGCGAGCTGGGTGCCGGGTTGAGGTCTTCCATTAGCAAACCATCTTCACCGACAAAATAGACGCGCGGCACGCGCAAGCTTGTCGCCGCGCGCAGTGCCGCAAGACCATCGGCTTCGGCTTGGAAAAAATCAAAGCTCATGCCTGGCTGCTCTTTCCAAATGACCGAGGTGCCTTGGATGAACCGGTAGCGACTGACTTGACTGGACGCGCTGGCGCCGAGGGCCGAGCGCGCTTGGACTTGTTCGAGGCCCTGACCGCGCAGCCAGTGCGCAGCCTCAGGCGCTAGCATTAGCGGGTGCCGTAAACGACCATGGTTTTACCGGAGACCTGGACCAGGCCCTGCTCTTCCAGGTTTTTGAGTACCCGGCCAACCATTTCCCGTGAACAACCAACAATGCGTCCAATCTCCTGGCGAGTGATCTTAATTTGCATGCCGTCCGGGTGGGTCATGGCGTCCGGCTCGCGGGTTAACTCTAGCAGAGTTCGTGCGACCCGGCCGGTCACGTCCAAGAACGCCAGGCTGCCGACTTTGCCGGTGGTGTCGCGCAGGCGATGGGCCATTTGTTGGCCGATGCGTAAAAAGAACTCCGGGTCTTCGCGGATGACTTCTTTGAACTTGGCGTAGCTAATTTCCGCCACTTCGCATTCGGTTTTGGCTTTAATCCAAGCGCTGCGTGTGGGGTGTTCGTCGAACAGGCCCATCTCGCCGATGAAGTCGCCCTTGTTAAGGTAGGCAATAATCATTTCCCGGCCGTCGTCGTCCTCGATCAAGACGGTCACCGAACCTTTGATGATGAAAAACAAAGACTCGGCCTTATCGCCGGCATAAATCAGTGTGCTTTTTGCAGGATAGCGGCGCCGGTGGCAGTGGGAGAGGAAATACTCCAAGTTTTTGTCCGGTTGCGGCATCAGTAACTTGTGCATGACTCTGGTTCCTGCTTGTGTGTGAGTGGCATCACTATTACTGGGTCGACTGTTTCAGGGTATTGCACCTAGGCGCTACGGTGAACTACCTAGGCATTTGCCGTAGACTCGCGACTTTCGCAATCTTTGGAGCAATCGATGGCCCAAACAACGGCAACGATCAAATGGCTGGACGGCATGGCAATGGTTGCCGAATCCGGTTCAGGGCACGGTTTTTTGATGGACGGTGCGCCCGCCAATGGCGGTCGCAATGCAGGCGCCCGACCGATGGAGGTATTGCTGATGGGTTTGGGTGGTTGCACCACCTTTGACGTCATGTCGATTCTTAAAAAGAGTCGCCAGCCGGTCACCGACTGTCTGGTCGAATTATCGGGCACGCGTGCCGATGCGGTGCCGGCGGTTTACACCGACATCCATGTTCATTTCAAAGTGTTTGGCGATGACTTGGACCCAGCCAAAGTCAGCCGAGCGGTGACCCTAAGCGCAGAAAAATACTGCAGTGCGTCACTTATGCTGAGCGCGGGCAACGTCACCATCACCCACAGCTTCGAGGCACTGCCATCTGCGCAGCGCGCGCGCTAAATTCGGTAGGCGGTCGCGGTCATGACCCGCGCAACTTGTTTCATTGCACGCCGCACCAGCGCCGGCAAGGGCTTGCCGCCTTGCTCAAGGGCCGCTTGCCCATGCTCGAATTCGTCCTGCTGCATCTGTGTCAGCACCGCCCGCGAGGCGGCCGCCCCCGGCGGCAGCTGAGTCAGGTGGTCCGCCAGGTGCGCTTCGACGTTTTCTTCGGTGGCATGTACGAACGCTAGGCTGGTTTGATCGTTAACCATTGCCGCGCCGGCACCGATCGCAAAGCTGGCCCCGTAAAACAGCGGATTCAGGCGCGATGGCCGACCGCGGTGTCGCGCTAGTGCCGATTGGCACCAAATCAAGTGATCGACTTCTTCGTCGGCACTGTGCTGCATCTGGGCACGTGTTGTTGGGCTGCGCGCAAACAGTGCTTGGCCCGCGTACAAGCCCTGGGCGCATACCTCGCCGGTGTGATTGACGCGCATTAATCCATTCAGATGAGCCCGCTCGTGCTCGTCCAGCTGATCAGCCAGTCCAGCGCCCGGGTTGTCGCGTTTGGCCTCTCCAAAACTGTCCGTCAGGGTTTTTAAACCCACGTCCAGGGCGTCAATGGCGCGGTCCTTAAAGCTATCCATAGTGCGGCTGCAAGGCCTGTTTTAATGAAGTGCTAAGGGCCGCGACGGCGGCCTTGTCGCTGCTGTCGATGACCCGTGTGCGGGTTTCCTCGTCACCCGATAGGGGTTCCATGGCTGCGCGCTGGTGGGCCAACACGTTGAGGTTGGCGCGATTGGTGTCGGCTGCGACGACGGCGCGCTCGCGGATCTGTTGGGCGACCCACGCGCTCGGCGGCTCGCATTTCAGGATCACCATCAACACACCCTGGGCGTCGGCCAGGCGCTGGAAACGTTCGCGTTGCTTGGCTTTTAGGAAGCTGCCCGAGACCATCACCGGGAAACCGGCGCGTAACAGCTGTTCGGCGTGACGGGCGAGGACACGATAGACCTCGTCGCTGGCAGCGTCGCCGTGGATGCCAGCGTCCAGTTCGGCGTCCGTCGGGGCGTCTATCGCCATGCCGTTCATGCGCCGGCGCTCGACGTCGGTGCGCAGTCGAATGACGCCCAGATCCTCGACCAGTCGGTTGGACAATTCGCCCTTACCACAACCAATGGTGCCCTGGGTGATAATCAAAAATCGGTGCGCCACTTGGGTGTAGCTCTCGGCGCGATCGGCATATTGGCGGTACAGGGTCAACGGCGCTGTGCTGGCTTCGGCGCTGATTTTGGCCGGTTCCAATTGCAGCAAGGCGCTTTTGGCCCGAACCATGGCTCGGTAGGCTTTGTACGGCAGGTAGACCCACATGCCGTGATAGTCGCCGGTGGTTTCCAACCAGGCGTTAATCAGCCGGTTGGCAAATGCCTGCTGGCCGCGCGCTTCCAAATCCATGACCAAGTTGGCGATTTCGCTGATGACATCGACGAAGCGAAATTCACTGCGGTACTCAACGCAGTCGACGCAATGGTAGCCCCAGTCATCGACAATAATGTGCCCGGCATGCAGGTCACCGTGTACTTCGCGCACGCGACCTTGGTCTTTGCGCTCGGACATGCGCGGCCACAGCCGCTTCAATGCTTCGTCCGCCCAACCGCTGAGTTGCTCAAGTTGCTCCAGGTCTTGGCGTTCGCTCAACACCGGCTGGACCTGTTGAAAATTGAGCAGCGCCGGGGCGGCCAACTCGGTAGGGTCGCCAAACGGCGAGTCGCTCGGCGCCGGCGCACACTGGGCTTGATAGTGGGCCAGGTAGACCGCCAGCGTGGCGGCATCGTCGGTCAGCAATGGATGCCCGTCCAGCTGTTGTTCGCTGTTCCAGCGACGCATGTGGACCAGCGTGTCGAGCAGCTCGCCGCTGCCATTCAAGGTCGGCGCGTCCGGATCGCCATTCAGTGTGGCCACGCCGAGGTAGTAGTCCGGCGCGGTGCGCCGGTTGAGGCGAATTTCTTCGTCACAAAAGAACGCGCGGTTCTCTAATGTTGAGGTGTCCACAAAGTACAGGGCGACCGGTTTTTTGAGTTTCCAGGCGTCGTCGCCGGCCAAAAACACCCAACTCAAGTGGGTTTCTTTGATCTCAAACTGCTCTGCTGTGACGCCCCAAAACTCAGGTTGTTTCAGCACCGACAGATTCACTGACTGCACACAGACTCCTAGCTAACGTGTTTAGTGTCGGATCACTTTATACTCGCACCCATGGAAACGAAACAACGTGGGGCTCGACTGGCCCTAAAACTTGCATTGACCGGGTCGGTGGTCGTGGCGCTATGGGTCATTTGGCTGAATGCGCGGGTCACCCAGGTGCTCGACGACTTTCGTTGGGAGGTGCCGGCCAAAATCTACGCCCGGGCACTGGAGATCTACCCAGGGGCGCGCCTCTCACCGGATCAGCTGGAGGGTGAGCTGCGGCGTTTAGGCTATCAAAAATCCTCGACATCGGGACCGGGGCGCTATTTGCGTGCCGGCAATCGCGTTCAGGTCTTTACCCGCGGCTTTGTCTTTCCAGACGGGGCGGAGCCTGCGCGGCGCTTGAACCTAACCTTTGCCGCCAGCACCATCGCGACCCTCGAGGGCGCCGCGATCGCGCGTTTGGAGCCGCCGCTGATCGGCACCTTGGTGCCCGGTTCGGGCGAGGACCGAACCTTGTTGCGAGCGGCGGACACCCCCGCACTGTTAAGCCAAGGCTTGTTGGCGGTCGAGGATCGGCGCTTTCAACAGCACCTGGGGTTGGATGTGCGCGGTTTGGCGCGGGCGATGGTGACCAACGTCAAAGCAGGGCGTGTGGTTCAAGGCGGCAGCACCTTGACGCAGCAGCTGGTCAAGAACTTGTTTTTAACGCGGGATAAAACCTTGACCCGCAAGCTCAATGAAGCGGCCATGGCGCTGCTGGTGGAATGGCACTACGACAAGGCATTCATCCTGCAGGCCTACCTCAACCAAGCGTATTTAGGCCAGAGTGGCGATCGCGCCATTCATGGCTTTTCGCGCGCCTCGGCTTATTGGTTTGCGCGCCCGCTGGCCGAGCTTGCGCCTGCGGATTTGGCCGTGCTGGTCGGTCTGGTTAAGGGGCCGAGTGCATTTAACCCGCGCCGGCACCCGACACGTGCGCTTAATCGGCGCAACGCGGTGTTGGATGTATGGCTGCGCGAGGGCTTATTAAGTGACGCGGAGCACGCCCGAGCACGGACTGCGCCATTGGGCGTTAGCGAGCGTCCTGGCACCCAGCAAGGGCGTTTCCCCGGCTACCTGAGGCTGGTCAAGCAGGCGCTGTTAGAGCGCTACCCCAAAGACGTGCTGGAAACTGAGGGGCTGACGGTACTGACGCCGCTGGACCCGATTTTGCAGGACTCGATGGCGGCCAGTGCTCGCGCCCGCTTGGCCCAGTTTGAAAAAGCCGGCCGCGGATCGAATTTGCAGGCAGCGGCGGTGGTGTTGGCTGCCGGCACCGGCGAAGTTCGTGCCCTGTTGGGGGATCGCGCCGGTCAAGGCATCGGCTTTGACCGTGCCTTGGATGCGCGGCGTCAAGTTGGCTCGTTGCTAAAACCGCTGGTTTACCTGCATGCGTTCGAACAGGGCCTGAATGCGCTCAGCCCGGTCGACGATGTGCCAGTTTCGATCACGACCTCGGACGGGGTCTGGCAGCCGAAAAACTACAGCGGTGACTTTGACGGTCAGGTGCCTTTGTTCGTGGCCCTCAGTGAAAGCAAAAACCTGGCGGCGGTTACGCTGGCTCAGCGGCTGGGCTTTGCCGCGACGGCAAAAACTGCCCAGCGCGCGGGCGTCGAGGTTAACCCGGACTTGCCCAGTTGGGTGCTGGGGGCGCATTTGATGTCGCCGTACCAGGTCGCCCAGCTTTACGCCCTGTTTGCGAATGACGGGTTTGAAGTGCCGCCTAAGTTAATACGCGCGGTGTTGCGCCCAGACGGCGAAGGGGTCGATCCGTACCCGACCCAGCCCAGCGCGCGGCTGGATTCGCGTGGTGTCTATCAGTTGCAGCAGGTGCTGGCCCAAGTCATGTCACGCGGCACCGGGCGCTTTATTGGTGAGCGTCTTGGGCGTTCGGTGGCGGGTAAAAGTGGTACCAGTAATGACCAGCGCGATTCTTGGTTTGCCGGTTTTGACGCGGCCAATGTGGTCGCTGTGTGGGTCGGCTCGGATGATAACCAGGCCACGCGCTTGACCGGTTCATCCGGGGCCGGGCTGGTGTGGTTGGACGTCATGCGGACCTTTCCCGGGGCCGGTTTAGGGTTTCGTCAACCGGCCGGCGTCGAGGTCGTTTGGGTTGATGATCTGGGCCGTTTGGCCAGTGCCGACTGCCCCAGCGCCCAGCAAGTTGTGGTACAAAGCGATCGCATGCCGGAGCCTGGACAGTGCAGCAACGCCCCGAGTCTATGGAGTCGGGTAAAACAGATTTTTGGAGGTTAGTGTGATTCGGATTGGTTTAGTGGTGGCGTCATTCGTGTTAGCAGGTTGTGCCTCGGGTTTGCGTGTACCGCCGCCGATAATCGACGGCACCCAAAACGCCGGCGAGCAAGACCGGGTGCGCAAGGCCCCGGCGCGGGCTGATGTGCCAGCCGCGGTCACGACGCCGGCCACCACGGCCGTGGTGCGCGGCAAAACCCAGCCGGTTGAGGTGGCGAAAATCGAATCGCAGCCGATGGCCGATGAGCCGGCCAGCACAACGCCGATTTCGGAGCCGGTGTTGGAACTGCTGGACACCGCGGACCAGCAAGCCAGCGGCGGCAAAAATGACGAGGCCATGGCGACCTTGGAGCGGGCCTTGCGCTTGGCCCCACGCGAGCCGGAGATTTATTACCAGATGGGCCGTTTGCGGCTGGAAATGGGTCAGGCGGGCGAGGCCGAACAGTTGGCGTTGAAAGCCGTTGACCTGGCGCCCGACAGTTTCGTGCGACGCGACAGTTGGAACCTGGTTGCGCTGGCGCGCGAACGTGCCGGCAATGCCGCGGGTGCGACCGCGGCACGCGCCAAGGCGCGCGGCCTTTAGCCGGCGCGAGCGGCCTTGAAGGCGACCCGGGCCGCGCTCAAGGTCTGATCCAAGTCAGCCTGGGTGTGGGCTGCGCTGATAAACCCAGCCTCATAGTGGCTGGGCGCTAAATACACGCCTTGATCGAGCATGCTGTGAAAGAACCGGTTGAACGCCGGGGCGTCACAGGCCGTGGCCTGCTCAAAGCTGGTGACGCGCTCGGCGTCACTAAAGAAGAAGCCAAACATGCCGCCGGCCATTTCCGTGCACAGCGGAACCCCGGCCTCGTGCGCGGCGGTTTTCAGGCCCGCAGTCAGGACGTCGGTCTTGTTTTGCAGCTTGTCAAAGAAACCCTCGGCGCTGAGGCCTTTCAGGGTTTCCAGGCCCGCCGCCATCGCTACTGGGTTACCGCTTAATGTGCCGGCTTGGTACACGGGGCCTTCCGGCGCCAGCTGCGCCATCACATCGGCGCGGCCACCAAAGGCTCCAACCGGCATGCCGCCGCCGATGACTTTACCCAAACAGGTCAGGTCCGGCGTGATGCCCTGTAATGACTGAGCGCCGCCAGCGGCGACACGAAAGCCAGTCATGACTTCATCGTAGATCAACAGCGTGCCGTGCTCGGTGCACAGCGTCCGCATCGCCTCCAAGTAACCGTCCAAGGGCTTGATCATGTTCATATTGCCAGTGATCGGCTCCAAGATGACCGCGGCAATGCGATCACCCGCTTCGCTGAACACCTGGTGCAAGGCCGCCACATCGTTGTACGGCAGCGTGTAGGTGAACTGAGCCAATTCAGCCGGCACGCCCGGGCTGGTGGGGACGCCCAGCGTCAACGCGCCAGAGCCGGCCTTGACCAGCAACGAATCGCTGTGGCCGTGGTAGCAGCCTTCAAACTTGAGGATCACATCGCGACCGGTGAATCCGCGCGCCAGACGAATCGCGCTCATAGTGGCTTCGGTACCGGATGAACACAGTCGCAGTTTTTCGATACTGGGCATCAGTGTTTTGACCGCGATCGCCAGCTCAGTTTCTTTCTCCGAGGGCGCGCCATAGCTCAGCCCCAACTCGATCGCCTCGCGCACCGCCTGCAGGACCTGCTCGTTGGCATGGCCCAGTATCATCGGTCCCCACGAACCGATGTAGTCGATGTAGCGTTGGTTGTCAGGGCCATACAGGTAGGCGCCTTTGGCTTTGGACACAAACAACGGGGTGCCGCCAACGGACTTGAACGCACGCACGGGGCTGTTGACGCCGCCGACGAGGTGTTTTTGGGCGTTTTCAAATAGGGGGGTCGAGGCATTCATGCAGGTGGCTCCGAAAATTAGAACGGTTTTAAGATGGCGAGGAAGACCACGGCGATCAAGATCACGACCGGGAACTCATTGAACCAGCGAAAGTAGGTTTCAGTTTTAGGGTTTTCGTCGCGCGCAAAGGCTTTGACGTGTTTGCCGCATAGGCCGTGATAGCCAGACAGGATCAATACCAATACCAGTTTGACGTGCAACCAGCCGCTCGACGCTACCCCGGGGTTCATCGAGATGAGGGTGATGCCTAAAATCCAGACCGCAATCATCGAGGGCGTCATGATGCCCTTGAGCAGTCGGCGTTCCATGATGCAAAAACGTTCGCGGCTGATGCTGTCGTCGGCACTGCGGTGATAAACAAACAGGCGCGGCAAGTAAAACAGGGCCGCGAACCAGGTCACGATCGCGATTAAGTGCAGGGCTTTAATAGTTAGATACGTCATTGGAACTGATCCTCGAGTTGAGTGCGCCATATGATGCCATTGAGGCGGCCGTTTGGGTGGCGAAAGTATGCGCCTTGGGCGTGACTGGCGCGGGTATGCGCCCACACCTCCGCTAAGGTGGCGTCGTTATGCATGCGTTCAAGGGTATGGCCTTGGATTACGGTGGCCAAATCACTGCCCGGGGCCAGCTCGTTGCTGGCTTTAACGAACTCGAGCCACTCCATGGCCCGCATTTGTCGGCGCCCGACTCCCCAGACCACTACGTCCGCAGGCTTGGGCAAACCGTTAAAGCGGCGGTTGATTTGAACCACATTGTTGCGAATGGCGGCATCGACACCGAGGTGGTGCATAGGGTGGTTTGATCGGTGCAGGGCCAGCGGCCGTCCAGCATCGGCTAGCTGGTGCACGAAGAGCCCCTCTTGACCGAGCAGTCGGTGCAGCAAAATAGCGATCGCAACGGCGGTCATGGCCGGCAAAATTAAGTCCGTTTGCTGGCTCAGCTCGATCACGGCTAACACCGCAGCTAAGGGCGCAAACAACGCCCCCCCCATGACCGCAGTCATGCCGATCAGCGTCAATAGCGGATCCGGCGCGCCCGAGGCCAGGCCCACCAGTGCCCCCCAGGCTGCGCCCATCAGTAACAGCGGGCCGATAAAGCCGATCGGCATCCCCAGCCCCAGGCTAAGCCCGGTGACTAACAGTTTGCACACCAACAACAACACCAGCAGCTGCCACACGCTGGGCGTCGCTAACAGATCACCCAGGACATAAAATCCGTCGCCCATAACGTCGGGCACGAATACACCGACGGCGCCGCAAATGACTCCGGCCCAGATCACGCCAAAGCGCGGCCGGTGCTGGGCGGTGGTTCGAACAACCCAGTTGAAGGCCGCTGAAATCAGTCCGCTGCCCAACCCCAGGACCAACACCCAGCCCAAATCGGGGCTTTGCATGCTGCTTAAATCGGGAATCGACACCAGTGGCGCGCCGACCAGTATGCCGATCAGCCATGAGGCGGCGACGGCCGCGGCGATGATTGGCAGGAACCCTGCGACGGTGTATTCCATCACCACCACTTCCATGGCAAAGGCGACGCCGGCGAGCGGGGTGCCAAAGGTGCTGGAAATCGCAGCCGCGGCGCCGGCACCGACAAACACCCGCAGGTTATTGCGCGGCAGGTGCATGCGCTCGGTCATCCAAGCGCCAAAGGTGGCGCCGAGGTGGACCGCAGGGCCTTCGCGGCCACCGCTTTGGCCACTGGCCAGCAGCACCGGGGTCAACAGGAATTGCAGTATGGCGTTCGTCACCGGCCAGTGACGCGGCGCCCGGTGCAAGGTTTCGATGACATGGCCGACGCCCAATTGGGCGCGATTTTGGTGGCGCTGTAATAGTGCATAGCAGGCGATCGCACCGGCAATCGGTAGCAGCAGTCGCTGCCACCACGGCCAGTCTTCAAACTGAGACGCGCTGGCAGCCACATCTATCAGTTCATGGAACATCATGACGATGACCGCCACGGCCATGCCAATGACCAGGCCGATCAGGGTCTGAAAGACGAACTCGTCGCCCTGGGACAGGCGCCGGCGAAAAGCGAAAAACGACATCCACACTCCAATTGGGCTTGGGGTATCATAGGCGACCCTAGTACTGAGGTCATCATGGTAAAAATCGGCATTGTCGGCGGCACGGGTTACACCGGGGTCGAATTGTTGCGCATCCTGTGCGCGCACCCCCACGCACAGCTTTGCGCGATAACGTCGCGCACCGAAGCGGGTCGACCGGTGGCGGATTTATACCCGAACCTTCGAGGCCACACCGATCTGTGCTTCGTCGAGCCCAGCGAAGCCGCCTTGGCAGGTTGCGACTTGGTGTTTTTTGCGACGCCGCACGGGGTCGCTATGGCCCAAGCTCCGGCCTTGTTAGCGCGCGGCATCAAGGTGGTCGATTTGTCGGCTGACTTTAGGTTGCGTGATCTGGACGTGTTCGCCCAGTGGTACGGCATGACCCATAGCGCGCCGGACTGGGCCGCCAAAGCGGTCTATGGATTGCCCGAGCTTAACCGTGCTGACATTCAGTCGGCGGACTTGGTGGCGGCGCCGGGGTGCTACCCGACCGCGGTTCAGTTGGCGCTGGCACCACTGTTGGCGGCGGGTCTTGTGGACCCCAGCGATTTGATTGCCGATTGTAAAAGCGGCGTGTCCGGCGCCGGCCGTGGCGCCAACGTCGGTGCCCTGTTTGCCGAGGTTAATGACAGCTTTAAAGCCTACGGTGTGTCGGGTCACCGTCATCTGCCGGAAATCAGCCAGCAGCTGTCGATTGCGGCGGGGACCCCAGTAGGCTTGGTCTTTACCCCACATTTGACGCCCATGACCCGTGGCATTCACGCCACCTGTTACGCGCGGTTGACCGCGGACGCTGACCTTCAGGCGCTGTTTGAATCGACCTATGCGGACGAACCCATGGTCGATGTCATGCCGGCCGGTTCGCATCCGGAAACCCGGTCCGTGCGCGGTTCGAATCAGTGCCGTTTGGCGGTCCATCGTGCGCCTGGTTCGGACCGGGTGGTGGTGCTGGCGGTCGAAGACAACTTGGTCAAGGGCGCGTCCGGTCAGGCGGTGCAGTGTATGAACCTGATGTTGGGGCTGGACGAAAGCGCGGGCCTTGGCGGCATCGGTTTGCTACCTTAGTCTTGAAATAGGGTGCACCTGCAGCCACTCAAGCGGATCAGGAGAAGACAATGACTCAGCAGTATATTCCCCAGCCGATTGCGGTCACCGCCAGTGCGGTCAACAAAGTACGTGGGTTGGTGATCGAAGAAGAGAACCCAGCCCTAAAGCTGCGGGTATTCGTCACCGGCGGTGGGTGCAGCGGATTTCAATACGGCTTCACATTTGATGACGCCGTCAATGAGGACGATACCCAAGTGGCGGTCGACGACGTTACAGTATTGGTCGATCCCCTCAGCTACCAATACCTGGTCGGCTCGGAAGTTGACTATAAAGAGGGGCTGGAGGGCAGTCGATTTGTGGTCAACAATCCGAATGCGACATCAACCTGTGGTTGCGGCGCTAGCTTTACTGTTTAGCGGCTCCTTGCTGGCAGCGGCGCTACCAGGCGCCCAGTTGGTCCCGCTACAAGCACCGTCTTTTACCCAACTCAGTAATCATAACTTTGACGAACTCAGTGCGCTGTTAATGCGCGCCGACGATTTGGCGCGGGCGTCCAATTTTAGCCCGGTGGAGCCCGTCACCTTTGTCTTGCACGGTGACGAAATCAATCTGTTCAAGCGCGCTAACTATGGGGTCAACCAGTCATTGGTTGACTTGGCGGCGCGACTGGACGCATTCAAAGTGATTGACGTTCGTGTTTGCGAAACCTGGCTGCGAGACAACCAAGTGGCGGTCACGGATTTGCCGCCCTTCGTTGAACTGGTGCCCTTTGGCCCCAGCTTCCAAGCCGGCCTGGCCCGCTCAGGTGCAATTCCGTTTTAGCCTAAATTTCGAACAGTGTGCCGTACAGTCCTGCGCTGCTGGCGCCGGTGATGGTGCCCAAATCCAAGCGCTGGCGTGCCAGCCGGCAGTGCCCAAACCATGCAAATGCGGTCGCCCCGACCTGGCCCACTGGAATGCCCAACTCATCACTTAGGCGTGTCGGCAGGCTGCACAATTGGCCAATGCGCTCCACCAGTGCCCGATTATTAGCGCCGCCCCCGCACAACACCACGTCCGTCGGTGCCACGGGGCACGCTGCCAAGTGCTTCGAAATCGACCACGCGGTCAATTCCAGTAACGTCGCCATAACGTCCACCGGGCTTGGCTTGGTCGCCAGTGTTTTGAGGGTTTGGTCAAGCCAGCTGATGGTGAACAAGCCTGGGCCTGCGGCCTTGGGCGAGGGCTGATCGAAAAAGGGTTCGGCTCTGAGTACGCGCAATAGATCCGTGCTGACTCGGCCTTGCCGTGCCCATGCGCCGTCCATGTCCCAGCGCAGGTTTAGGTGGCGTTCAGCCCACGCATCCATCAGTAAGTTGCCAGGCCCAATTTCGTCACCTGATAATTCACCTTTCGGCCCCAGGTAGGTCAGATGTGCCATGCCGCTGATGCCGACGACGGCGCGGGCAATGCCATCCAGATCGAACAGTCGCTGGTGAAAAGCCGCGCTTAGCGGGGCGCCTTGGCCGCCCAAGGCCATGTCTGTATTGCGGAATTCGGCGATGACCGGGGTTTGGCAACGCGCCGCAATACGTTCAGGTTGCAGCGCTTGGAAGGCGTGTAATCCGGGCAAGTGGGCCAGGCTTTGACCCTGAACGGCGATGCCATCGACGGCGCCGTGCTGCTGGATCATGCGCAGTGCCAAGTCCGCAAACCACTCCGATAAGTCCACTTTAAAGCGGGCAATGGCGACAAAATCGATGCGCTCACCATCAGCCAGCGCAGCCGCCTGGTCATGCAGTGCGTCGGGGTAGGGGTGGTGTTCCGCAGCGATAACGGTGGGGTGGTCATCAAAGGTCGCCAGTACCAGGTCGGCGCCGTCAAGACTGGTGCCGGTCATCAGGCCAATGACCCGATGCGCGCTCAGTTTGCGCGCTCCAGTTGGGCCAGTTGGGTTTGCCGTAGGCCTTCGATCAGTGCGACCTTGGTGGCGATGGCGTCGCCGAACCGTGCCATCTCGCTGCTTGGCAATGACTTGGCTTTTGGCAGTTTCGCCAGCACCGTGCGCGGGTTGCGGTGGGCGCCGTTCAAAATAAATTCATAGTGCAGGTGCGGGCCGGTTGCCAAGCCGGTTGCGCCCACGTAGCCGATGACCTGGCCTTGGCGGACGCGCTTGCCCGAGCTCGCTGCGATCCGGGACATGTGCGCGTAGCGCGTTTCGACACCGCCGGCGTGCTTTACGATCACGGTCTTGCCATAGCCGCCCTTGGTGCCCGAGAAACTGACTCGGCCGTCACCGGATGCGTAAATAGGCGTTCCGGTTGGGGCTGCGTAGTCGGTGCCTTTATGGGCCCGAATTTTGCCCAGTACCGGGTGCTTGCGGGCCAGCTTAAAGTTGGAACTAATGCGGGAGTAATTCAGCGGCGCGAGTAAAAACGCTTTGCGCATGCTGGTGCCTTTTTCGTCGTAGTAGCCGAAGTAGCCTTCACTGTCTTGGTAGCGATAGGCCGAAAAGCGTTCGCCAGAGTTGGTGAATTCAGCGGCGACAATGCGGCCCTCGCCGATCTTTTTGCCTTCCAGAAACTGCTCTTCATAGACAACGTGGAAGTAATCGCCGGCGCGCAGGTCGTAAACGAAGTTGATGACGTGGCCAAAAATGTTGGCCAAGTTCATGGTTTGGCGCTCGCTCAGTCCGGCATCTTTGCCGGCATAGAATAGGCTGCCCTTAATGACGCCGGTCGCGTGTGCCAGCCGTATGTCCGGTACGCGCTCGACCAGGTCCACCGTGACGCTGTCGCCGGTGGCATCGAAGACGTAGGTTTTCAGGTCGGTTTGCAGGTATTCAAGCTTTTCGACACGGCTGTCCCGGGCCAGTACTCGGATCTGTTGGCCGGGCTTGATGCTGTAAAGCCGCCGCTTGCTGTCGGCACTGGTGATGCGGAACAGCTCGGCGCTGGACAAGCCGGCTCGTTGAAACAGCGCTGACATCGAATCGCCCGACTTGACGGTTAGGGTTTGCCAGGGTTCTACCGGTTCTACCGGTTCTACCGGTTCTACCGGTTCCAGCTGGTTCGTCTTTGCGGTGCTGTCAAAGGCTGATGGCTCGGCCGGTTTGGCCGGGCTTGGCAAGTCAGTCGTCACCACGTCGATGCCGGTAGTGGTGGCGCTGGGCTGCACACGCTGCGCGCTGGCGAGCGGCAACACCGTTGTCGACGACTGCGGTGCTGGCGTCGCCGGCAGGTCAATCACCACACGCCGGCTATCGGGCTGGGCGTTTTCTGCGGC